>NZ_JADMOU010000013.1:0-136500 GCF_015558905.1 Bacteroides sp. D55t1_190419_B8 | reverse complement strand
AAGGCTAAAAGCTGGGTGGGATGAAAAATATTTATCAAAACTTTTACAGGATAATGATTTTTAATGCGTCTGCCCTGTGAAAGGAAGAAAATCTGTAAAGGTACAAAATTAAGAGACGAAAAGCAAGAGGGAGAACCTTATTTCTATTATGATACGGTTCTTGCTATTAGTCCTGAAACTTAATCTTCAGTATCTTACTGATAGCGGGTTTATACTTCTTCAACATTCGGTCGAATCCCAAGTCGTTCGGATGGGTTCCGTCTACAGTTCCCTCATGGTCTGTTCCCAAGAATTGATCTTCTTTTATGAAATGCAGGTTCTTGACATTCTTCTTTCGCAATACTTCTACCTGTTCAGCGATGGCTTCGTTCTGCCGTTTCACATTCTCGCGGGCTTTCTGGTTGAAATTACCTGTTTCACGTATCAATGTCTGTATCACAATAATAGGCGTATCCGGATGCTTCTGGCGCAACGTCATTACAAAATCAACAGTTCGGTCGGTTATCTCTTTGGGAGAAGGATTAGGAATACAATCGAGAATGAAAGCATCTGCATCAATATCCGCCAACATCTCGGCAACTTCTTTCTCCATCTTGCCGTTTCCGCTCAATCCTAAATTGATGAAATTATACCCGCTGCTACGGGATAAACGAGCCGGATAAGCCATACCGGGACGACTGGCAGATGCTCCCTGCAAAATACTGGACCCGTATACCACTATCTTTTCTTTGAACGGATTTTCTCCTTTACGTATGTGTGCATCAGAAGAAACGCCTATTTCCAGACTTTTCAGTTCATCATATAAAGGCAGATACAGCAAGCATTCTTTCTCTTCCGTACCCATATTATCAACAAGCACTTTTTCCGTAGTCACACCACCCGATATTCCTACTCCGGCAAATTGCCATTTTCCATCCCGTTTGATATATAAATCCAAACCTTTCTGTGCAACTCTGGTCAGATTGGGTAACTGGTAATTATCAGGAACCGTCCATTTGGCTTTTATAACAGGGCTATTCGTTGTAAAAGAGATAGCCAGACCGGCAGAGTTTGTGAATAGTTTCTTCACTGTGGGAGGCATTGTACGATACTTGGCTGTATCTACCCGATGGAAGTATTCGCCTTCGGTAGTTGCTTTGCCTACCAGTAAAAGCTCTTGAGCCGGCACATAGGTAAAATTGTTCTTTTGTTGTCCGAATGTTGTAAGGGGAAACATCATCAGACCCAAACAAATACAGACATTACGTGTTAAGTTCTTCATGGTCAATTTAATATTAACAGTTTATTAATCGTCAGTATACTATAGTAGCGTCAAAAGACTATTTATAAATCAATGTGGATAAATACTCCTCTGCAAACATCTCATTGGCAACTTCCAACAACATCTCTGCTGTTAGCTCTTCTATACGCTTAAAAACAAGCTCGGATGATTCATACTTATGATAATGCAGGAATGTTTTCGCCATCCCTAACGCATTATTCTCAAAGTTATCAGACGCTACTCCGATTTGTCCGATCAACTGCTTCTTCGCTGCCGCCAACTGGGAGGAAGTCATCTTTGTATCGCGCATCCGTTTCAGTTCCTGATAAGTCAATTTCAGGCAAGTATCCATGTCATCCACATCCGTCCCGAAATAAATACAGAAAGCTCCCGTATCCGTATAGGAAGTCAGATTGGATTCGACATTATAGACTAGTCCTCTGCGTTCGCGAAGGGACACATTCAGTTTACTATTCATTCCGGGACCTCCAAGGACATTATTCAGCAGATAGAGTGCAGTACGCTTGTCATCATACGCATTATAGCCACGGCTACCGATCATGACATGTGCTTGGTGCGTATCTCTGGCCACCGTCAAATGTTCCGGCACATACAGAGGCGGAGGTGTACGGAGATTCTCTACCTTCACATCAGGAATATCCGACAGGTATTTTTCTACCAGACGGATGATTCTCTTGAACTCGTATTGCCCCTGAACAAAAAACACCATATTTCCCGGTTGGTAAAAACGGCGGGTAAACGATAGGACATCTTCCGTGCGGAAACTCCGCAGAAGTTCCGGTTTACCAAGAATGTTTCTTCCCAATGGATGATTGCGGAAGATCATGTCTTCAAAATCGTCAAAGATCAGTTCCGACGGAGTATCTTCATACGACTGGATTTCATCGATAATGACCTCCGTTTCTTTTTCTATCTCATGCTGCGGAAAAGTGGAATGAAATACAATATCCCCCAACAACTCAAGCGCACGTTCCAGATGTTCTTTCAGAAAAGCGGCATAGACGACAGTTTCTTCCTTATTTGTGTATGCATTCAGGTCACCACCTACATTCTCCATCCGGTTGAGAATATGCCAGGCTTTCCGCTTCTCCGTTCCCTTAAAAATCAGATGTTCTACAAAATGGGCCATTCCTTGCTCATTCTCCGCCTCATCACGGGTTCCGGCATCAATCGCAAAACCACAATAAGCTACTTTTGAGAGGGTTGGTTCATGGATAATACGCAGGCCATTTGGCAATGTATATTCGTTACCTTGCATCGTTTTATACTTCCTTATTGAATTAATGCCACAAAAATACAATAAAACTTATTGCTGTTTATAGAAAATTGCAGATATTTGTGGACTATAACAGCAACAACGTATATGGAAAAGATAGGAATATTCTGTTCCGCCTCCGATAACATTGACAAAATGTACTTCGAAAGCGCCGGCCAAATAGGCAAATGGATGGGGCAGACAGGCAAAACCTTGATATATGGAGGAGCCAGCCTCGGATTAATGGAATGCATAGCCCGTGCCGTGAAAGAAAATGGCGGTAAGGTCATTGGAGTAGTTCCTGCCAAACTGGAAGAGAACGGCAAGGTAAGCACTCTGTTAGATGAAGAAATTCATACCCATAACTTGAGTGACCGCAAAGATATCATAACGGAGAAGTCGGAGGTATTGGTTGCACTCCCCGGAGGCGTCGGTACACTTGATGAGATTTTCCACGTAATAGCCGCTGCCTCCATCGGATATCACCGGAAGAAGGTCATTTTCTACAATGAATATGGTTTTTACGATGAGCTATTAAAAGCACTCCACACCCTGGAGGACAAAGGTTTTGCACGACAGCCTTTCTCAACCTATTACGAAGTAGCAAACACATTAAATGAATTAAAAGAAAAAATAAACTGATCCTATATGATAGACTCCATCAAACAACTTTTGCAACAGGAAGCACAAGCTGTGCTCAACATCCCTGTAACAGATGCTTATGAAAAAGCGGTGAAACTGATTGTAGAACAAATACATCAGAAGAAGGGAAAACTGGTAACTTCCGGTATGGGAAAAGCCGGACAGATTGCTATGAACATTGCTACGACTTTCTGTTCCACCGGTATTCCATCCGTCTTTCTACACCCCAGCGAGGCGCAACACGGGGATTTGGGTATCTTACAAGAAAACGATCTGCTCCTGCTGATCTCTAACTCTGGCAAGACACGTGAGATTGTGGAATTAACCCGTTTGGCTCATAATCTGGACCCGGATCTGAAGTTTATCGTTATCACCGGAAATCCGGATAGTCCGCTGGCAAAAGAATCGGATGTCTGCCTAAGTACCGGCAAGCCTGCAGAAGTCTGTGTGTTAGGGATGACTCCTACTACATCTACTACTGCCATGACAGTGATCGGAGATATATTGGTAGTACAAACCATGAAGGAAACAGGATTTACTATCGCTGAATATTCAAAACGTCACCACGGCGGTTATCTGGGAGAAAAATCAAGATCACTATGCGAAAAGTAATCGGTATCGGAGAGACCATCCTCGATATCATCTTTCGAGGTGACCAGCCTTCTGCCGCCGTACCGGGAGGTTCTGTATTCAACGGTATTGTCTCATTGGGACGAATGGGAATAAACGTCGGCTTCATCAGTGAAACCGGAAATGATCGTGTAGGCAATATTATCCTGCAGTTCATGCGTGAGAATCATATCCCGACCGATCATGTGAATGTATTCCCGGATGGAAAATCACCCGTATCTTTAGCTTTCCTGAACGAGCAGAGTGATGCCGAATATATCTTCTACAAAGACTACCCGAAGCAACGTCTGGATGTTCTGTTTCCGAAACTGGAGGAAGACGACATTGTCATGGTGGGTTCTTATTATGCACTGAATCCGGTTCTAAGGGAGAAGATTCTTGAACTACTAGATCAGGCACGTGAAAAGAAAGCCATTATCTATTATGACCCGAATTTCCGTTCTTCACACAAGAATGAAGCCATGAAGCTGGCTCCGACCATTATTGAGAATCTGGAATATGCGGATATCGTACGTGGTTCTTTAGAAGATTTTCTATATATGTATGGTATGCAGGATATAGACAAGATTTACAAAGATAAAATCAAATTCTACTGTCCCCGGTTCATCTGTACTGCAGGTGCGGAAAAGGTAGCGTTACGCACTAATCTGGTCAATAAAGATTATCCGATAGAGCCATTACAGGCAGTCAGCACCATCGGAGCCGGTGATAACTTCAATGCAGGGCTGATCTACGGATTAATTAAATACGATGTCCGATACCGCGATCTAAATAACTTGAATGAAGAGATCTGGGATAAAATAATCCAATGCGGAAAAGACTTTGCAGCTGAAGTTTGCCGAAGTTTCAGCAATTCGGTTTCGGTGGGGTTTGCACAAAAATACAAGTGATATTACAAATAAGGATTTGGATACAAGTCGTTCATCCAGCGAAATCCCTATTTCCATAAAATCCATATTAAGTTAATCTGTCAACCTTAACTTAATATGGATTTCCTTATCTTTGCAAACAACCATGTTCAATAAGCAATCTTACTTAATATATGAAAAGATTTATTTTACCTCTATTGATAGTCCTAATCTTCATCAGTTTGCCCGTAAAAGCGAATGATGAAGTGAAAACATTATTAAAAGTACTAGATAAATCTCTACAAAATAAAGCTAGCTATACCAAACAGAAGCAAAGACAGATAGACAGCCTGAAAATAGTATTAAGGCAATCCGGAAACATCCGGAAAAAAGTCGGGATAGCGCAATCCCTTTGTTTTGAGTATTCATCTTTCCAAAAAGATTCCGCTTTAGCCTATGCCATCCATATGAACAGGTTTGCTCAAGAAAGTAATGACAAAGAACTTTTAATTGAAGCAAAACTGGATTATTCAAGAATATTATCTTCGATGGGCTTTTTCAAAGAAGCTCTGGCGATTACCAATTTGATGCAACAAGAGCAGCTATCCCCTAGACTCAAAGCCGAATTCTTTCTCGGACAAGTCACAATCTACAATCACCAGAAAGCTTTTGCCTCCAACGAGCACGATTCACAAGAAAATGATCTGATAGCACAAATTTATCGCGATTCACTGCTTCAATGTAAAGAAGTACCATCGAACGTACGAGCTTTTATAGCCGCCCCGACTCTTCTTTTCCATAAAAAGTATGATGACGCTATTCACATACTGGACAGTGTTTACGAGAGTTATGCACCATATTCACGAAATGCCGGAATAATAGCATATTCTCTGGCATCTGCCTATCAAGGTAAAAATGACCGTGAAAATGCGATTAAATATTTCGCAATATCAGCCATCTCCGATGTATTAAATGGAGCCAGAGAAAATCTTTCCTTAAAAATATTAGCCAAGCTGATTTTTGAAAGTGGAGATATAGACCGGGCATATAAATACATGAAAAATGCAATGGAGGATGCTATCCTATGCAATGCGAGAATTAACACAATCGAAGCCTCCGACATGTATCTTTTCATAGATAAGGCATTTCAAGAGAAGGAAAAACATAAATTTATCATCATAACAATATTGCTTACTGCATTGTGCCTGGTTTGTATTCTGCTATTTATTTTGTTCATACAATTAAAAAAGCAAAAAGGAAAAGTAGAGCAAACTAATGAGAGTTTGTCGCACCATCTTTACGAAATACAACAAATGAACTCAATATTGGCAGATAACAATAAAATCAAAGAAGAATATGTAGGGTTGTATATGGAACAATATACCAGTTATATCACTAAAATAGCCAATTTTAAGAAAAGAGCACTCAAAATAGCCAAAAGTGAAGATATAAATAAAGTAACCTCTTTCCTCCACTCTTCACTCAATACAGAAGAAGATCTGGTAGAGTTTTACAATAATTTCGACAAAGCAATCTTGAATCTCTTCCCTAATTTCGTTGAAGATTTTAACGCATTGCTCTTACCGGAAAATGCAATTATTCCGGGACCCGGCAAACTCTTAACACCTGAATTGCGAATCTTCGCACTTATCCGGCTCGGAATTACAGACAGCGTGAAAATTGCGCATTTCCTACAATACTCCTTATCTACCATCTATAATTATCGCTCAAAAATGCGGATCAAAGCAAATGGAGACCGGAATGAATTTGAAGAAAAAGTAGCTCGAATCGGACAATAAATCCGGGAATAATAGTGTATTAATCATACAGCATCGTTTACATTTATCGGATGTAATTCAATCATCATACTACTAATTATCAATAACATAACACTAACAGCTATTTACAATCTACTTACTTCCCATTTAAAAAGTTGCAGGAAAAAGGTATTTTTGTAGAGTCGCAGTGCTACATTTGGAAATTTAATCTCCAATGGCTACTGCCACAATAAAACCTGCGGATTAATTCAAACTACTATTTATATAAACACTACTTAAAGAAAAAATTATGAATAGCCTATTACTTAATGTTATTTGCGCTTTCACCATTGCAAATGCAAATCCCAACACAGAAAAAGCACAGCAAACTTTGGATGCCCTGTACCAAAACTATGCAGCACCCAACACTTGCCTTTTACGTGAAAATTATCCTTTTGACCAAAATAATGAAGCAACTTATCTGGCATCACAAGAGCAAGCAAAAAGACGAAACGAATACTCTTACCTCTGGCCATATTCAGGTACATTCTCTGCCGTGAACGCATTACTGGAAACAACTGAAAATAAGAAGTACAAAAAACTTCTGGAAAAAAGAGTACTGCCCGGACTGGAAGAATATTTCGACAAAAAAAGAGAGCCATTCGCCTACTCTTCTTATATAAGCAACCAACCAGTTTCCGACCGTTTCTATGATGATAACGTCTGGTTGGGCATCGATTTTACCGATTCTTATCGCATGACAAAGAAACAAGCATATCTGGAAAAAGCCAAACTCATATGGGAGTTCATCCTTAGTGGAAAAGACGATGTACTTGGCGGAGGAATCTACTGGTGTGAACAAAAGAAAGAATCCAAAAATACCTGTTCCAATGCACCGGGAGCTGTATTTGCTCTCAAGCTATTTCAGGCAACTCAAGACAATACCTATTTAAAGCAAGGGAAAGAATTATATGAATGGACTAAAAAGAACTTAGAAGATCCAGAAGATCATCTATATTTCGACAACATCGCACTCAATAAGAAAATCGGCCGTGCCAAATTTGCCTATAACAGTGGACAAATGATGCAGGCAGCCGCCCTGCTCTACCAAATTACCAAACAGAAAAATTATCTGGAAGATGCTCAAAACATAGCAGAAGCGTGTCATAGATACTTTTTCACTCATTTTACCTCTCCGGATGGACAAACATTTCAATTACTGAAAAAAGGGAATATTTGGTTCACGGCAGTTATGCTTAGAGGTTTCATTGAACTTTATCAGATAGACCATAACAAGACTTATCTAACCGATTTCCAAAAAAGCCTCGACTATGCATGGGATCATGCCAGGGATGAACGGGGACTATTTCAGACAGACTGGAGCGGAACAGATAAAAGCGAAAAGAAATGGCTTCTTACACAAGCTGCTTTCGTAGAAATGTATGGAAGACTAGGCGGAATCGATTTACAATAACCAATTTTAATAATCCTCTTAAAAACATGGAGATATGAAGAAAAAGAATATCGGAATATGTATTATTACAACCACCCTGTTAATGGGAAGTCATGCCAAAGCTACAGAACTCGTTTTAGCTAAAGATCATACAAATGTAGTGAATCAGGCAGCTGAAATTGCCGCTTATAAAAGCAACCGTCCACCTGTAAATAAGCGTCTTTTTACATCAAAGGCTGTGGAAGCAGAAATCATCCGAGTGAAAAAGCTGCTTACGAATCAAAAACTGGCATGGATGTTCGAGAATTGTTTTCCCAATACCCTCGAAACAACTGTCCACTACCGTACAACAGACGGTAAGCCAGATACTTTCGTTTACACAGGTGACATTCATGCCATGTGGCTACGGGATTCCGGAGCACAGGTCTGGCCTTATATACAACTGGCCGATAAAGATCCGGAATTGAAGAAAATGCTTGAAGGAGTGATCCGGAGACAATTCAAATGTATCAATATTGATCCGTATGCCAATGCTTTCAATGATGGTGCTGTCGGAGGAGAATGGATGTCTGACCTGACCGACATGAAACCGGAACTGCACGAACGTAAATGGGAAATAGATTCCCTATGTTATCCGCTGCGTCTGGCCTATCAATATTGGAAAGAAACTGGTGATGCCAGTATTTTTGATAATGAATGGATACAAGCTATAACCAACATACTGACAACTTTCAAGGAACAACAGCGCAAAGAGGGAGTAGGTCCTTATAAATTCCAGCGTAAAACAGAACGTGCACTCGACACATTAAACAACGATGGATTAGGTGCTCCCGTGAATCCTGTCGGACTCATTGTTTCAGCTTTCCGTCCGTCTGACGATGCTACAACTTTACAGTTCCTCGTACCGTCTAATTTCTTCGCAGTTTCTTCCCTGAAGAAGGCCGCGGAAATTTTGAATACCGTAAACAAGAATAGTGATTTGGCAAAGCAATGTACAGATCTGGCACAGGAAGTAGAAACTGCACTAAAAAAATATGCAACTTACAATCATCCTAAGTACGGCACTATCTATGCTTTTGAAGTAGACGGATTCGGAAATCATTTCCTAATGGATGACGCCAATGTTCCGAGTTTGCTGGCAATGCCCTATCTGGGCGATGTAGACATTAATGATCCTATTTATCAAAACACACGCCGTTTCGTATGGAGCAAGGACAACCCCTATTTCTTCAAGGGAAAGGCAGGAGAAGGTATCGGAGGGCCCCACATCGGCTATGACATGATATGGCCCATGAGTATCATGATGAAAGCATTTACCAGTCAGGATGACCAGGAAATCAAGGCTTGTATAAAAATGCTGATGGACACAGATGCAGGAACAGGATTCATGCACGAGTCTTTTCACAAGGATGATCCTAAAAACTTCACACGTGCCTGGTTCGCTTGGCAAAACACCTTATTCGGCGAACTCATATTAAAGTTAGTCAATGAAGGAAAAATAGACTTATTGAACAATATTCAATAAAGCAGACTTGGGTTATTTCCCCATTCAGGGCGCTCTTCTACAAGAAGTAGCGCCCTTTCTTAACACGTAAATTACTATTAACTTTGGCTAATTATCGCAAAGGAATTATCAGTTCTTGGGGTAATTCTTATCTTTGCAGTATACGATTCAAGACAAAGAAACTATGTACAAAAACCTGTTAAGCTGGCTTACTGTTTTATTAGTGCTCCCATCATGTTCCGGCACATCACCTGCCATATCCGTGGTATGTGAAGAAAATAATATAGGCAACTGCATCATCAAATGGGAGACAGCACCGGTATTGAAAGGACAGGTAAAAGTATACACCTCCACTTCTCCCGGACTTATTCCGGAAGATTCACCCATCGCGATGGCTAACATTTCGAGCGGAAAAATGACAATCGTAACCAACGATCCGTCGCAACGTTATTACTACCTGATGGTATTTAATAATAAATACCGGATTAAGGTGGCCACCCGCAACATTAATATCCCCGGCATACAGAATTTCCGTGATTTAGGGGGATATGAATCTTATGATACAGGAAAATCACTTCGCTGGGGAATGATATACCGTTCTGCACAGATAGACAGTATTCCTCCCTGCTCCCGCAGGGAACTTAAAAACATGGGAATACGAACGATCATAGATTTACGCTCTGAAAATGAACGTCACAATTACCCGCAACTGCATGATGATGAATTTAACATCATACATATCCCTATCCTCACAGGAAATATGGAAGAAATTCTGCAAGGAATTCAAGAAGAGAAGATAAAAAGTGACACTATTTACCGTCTGGTCGAACAAATGAATCGGGAATTAGTTCTAAACTACCGAAAGGAATTCAAAGAACTGTTCACCGTCCTTCTCGACCGTACTCATTATCCGGTTGTAATTCATTGCACATCCGGGAAAGGACGTACAGGAGTCGTTTCCGCTTTATTGCTTGCCGCTCTTGGTGTCAACGAGGACGTTATTATGGAAGACTATCGTTTGAGTAATGACTATTTTAATATTCCAAAAGCTTCTAAATATGCATATAAGCTGTCGATCAATTCGCAAGAAGCCATTACAACCATCTACTCTGCAAAAGAAGATTTCCTGAACGCTGCTAAAGAACAGATTGAGGCAGAATATGGAAGCGTACAAGCCTATCTGAAAAAGGGAATCGGACTTTCTGCAGAAGAAATTGAACAGTTACGCAGTATCCTGCTGGAATAAATCGCAAATCGTAATTCGTAATTCGTAATTATTCTCTATCTTTGCAGCCGAAATAAAAGATATACAGAGATTTAATGAAGACATTTGAAGAGCTTGGCGTTTCTCCGGAGATACGTAGAGCAATTGAAGAAATGGGATACGAGAATCCCATGCCGGTACAAGAAGAAGTGATTCCGTACCTTTTAGGAGAAAATAATGATGTAGTAGCTCTTGCACAGACAGGAACAGGTAAAACAGCCGCATTTGGTCTGCCCCTGATCCAACAGATTGACGTAAAGAACCGAATCCCCCAATCACTTATCCTCTGCCCCACCCGCGAGCTTTGCCTCCAGATAGCAGGAGATTTGAACGACTATTCCAAGTATGTTGACGGATTGAAAGTACTGCCTGTTTACGGCGGTTCTTCCATTGACAGCCAGATACGCAGCCTGAAACGCGGTGTACATATCATTGTGGCTACTCCCGGACGTTTACTGGACTTGATGGAACGGAAAACCGTATCCCTGTCTACTATCCGCAACGTAGTGATGGACGAAGCGGACGAAATGCTGAACATGGGATTTACAGATAGCATCAATGCCATTTTAGCGGATGTTCCGCAAGAACGCAACACCTTGCTGTTCTCGGCAACCATGAGTCCGGAAATTGCACGCATTTCTAAAAAATACCTGCGTGATGCGAAGGAAATTACGATCGGTCGCAAGAACGAAAGTACCAGCAATGTGAAGCACGTCGCTTACACTGTACAAGCCAAAGATAAATTCGAAGCACTGAAACGCATCGTCGACTATTATCCGCAAATTTATGGTATCATCTTCTGCCGCACCCGTAAAGAGACACAGGAAATTGCAGATAAGCTGATGCAGGAAGGCTACAATGCCGATTCCCTGCATGGAGAACTTTCACAAGCACAGCGAGACGCAGTTATGCAAAAGTTCCGCATCCGTAACCTGCAACTTCTCGTTGCCACTGACGTAGCTGCCCGCGGACTGGACGTAGATGATCTTACCCACGTTATCAACTACGGACTGCCGGACGATACGGAAAGTTATACGCACCGTAGCGGACGTACAGGACGTGCCGGAAAAACAGGAACCTCTATCGCTATCATCAATCTTCGTGAAAAAGGAAAGCTCCGCGAAATAGAGCGTATCATCGGCAAGAAATTCATTCCCGGAGAGATGCCGACAGCAGCAGGCATCTGCCAGAAACAGCTGATCAAAGTGATTGATGACCTCGAGAAGGTAAAAGTAAACGAAGAAGAAATCTCCGAGTTTATGCCGGAAATCTATCGCAAGCTGGAATGGTTAAGCAAAGAGGATTTGATTAAGCGCATGGTTTCACACGAATTCAACCGCTTTGCCGAATATTATCGTAACCGTGCAGAAATAGAAGTACCGACTGACATTCGCGGAGAACGTGGTGCAAGAGGTGACCGCAAAGAGGGTGGCTTTGAAAAGAGAAGCCGGAAGGCTGCTCCGGGTTTTACCCGTCTGTTTATCAATATGGGTAAAACGGACAACTTCTTCCCCAGCGACCTTATTGGTTTGCTGAACAGCAACACACGAGGGCGCATAGAACTAGGACGCATCGACCTGATGCAAAACTTCTCTTTCTTCGAAGTCGTTGAAAAAGAAGCGCAGAATGTAGTGAAAGCATTGAACCGCGCCAACTGGAACGGGCGTAAAGTCTCTGTTGAAGTGGCCGGCGAAGAAAGCGGAGAAGGCCGTAAAACAGGTGGTTTTGCAGATCGTAAAGGCGGAAAAAGGTTCGGAGGTAAAAACGACGAACGTACACCACGCTACGAGAACAAAGACAGAAAGGATAGAAAATCAGAAACTTCGACAAGAGGAGGTGCTAAATCTGCAAAGAAAGAAAAGCCAAGCCGTGCCGAACGAGGATATGCCGACGCCCGTGGCCCGAAAAAGAAAGAAGACTGGCAGCAGCTCTTCAAAGATAAAGAGCCTGATTTCAGCGAAGAGGGATGGGCACGCAGGAAGCCGAAAAAATAAGTATCTTTTCCCCCAGAATATGACTTAATACAAATTTCACGTTTGAAATCTATCTTATATAAATTCCCCTTATTTTACTTTTCTCTTAAAAGAGGATAGAGTAAAATAAGGGGAACTCTTATATTCTTTCCTGCCTAATGAAAACCGAAAAAGAGAGATAATTTACCAAATATAAGACTGATCTTCATCTGGTATATTGATATTACGTTTACGTTCCATAATCATAGAACCTGTTACCTTATAATTCATCGGATATGCCTCGTTTGCAACGTCACTATAATGATATTCAACATACAAGGTCACATATTTATGTTCCAAATAAGGAAGCTTGGTATCCATATTAGTTTCAATTTTATAACTTCCCGAAATCGGTACAAACTTCATGCGATTATCAGGATCCGGATTAGTTAATATCAACGGTCCCGTATGCGTCACTTCATCAAATTCTCCGAATGTAGCTACCACCTTATATATCTCGCGCTCTTTTAGCTCTTCATCAATGGCCCCGGCATAAAAGAATACCGAATTCTCATCCTCTACCCATGTATTACGAGTAGAAACAGAAAAAGCTGTTTGTTTGTCATCAGCCACATCTCGATTATAGATCATAGCAGTAGTTGATGAATAAGAACCTGAATAATCATTGAAAGGAATCACATTCAATAACGCTTTCCGGTAATGCTTCCGATAGTTAGGAGCATATCCATCTCCTTCAAGAATCGTTAATGGTAAAATATGCTCCCGCGAGAGATTGATACCATGCAGAGAAAAATCAATATTCAGCAACGCAGTACTAGCACCTGCCGGAATATTGACTGCCATTTCCGGAATCGTATAATATTCTTCGGCCAACTGCAAATAATATAAATCATCACGGAATCTGAAACGTTCAAAATTAAGAGTTTCCAGAGTATCAGGATCTAGTCCTATACGGACATGCAGATTTCTATCATTGTTGGTAGAGCCGCTAATAATAACCGGCAACTGATAACTTACATTTCCATCCGATTTGTACTTCACATAAGTCGAATAAACACCGTTTTTGGCAAAAGAAACTGACTGTTCAAACAACTCATCTTCCCATTCTTTGTTACAAGCAGTAAAAGCCAGGACGGTCGCCAGTAACATTATATAATACACATATATCTTCTTCATAGCTTTATCTTTTATTAGTCAAAATAAGTCCAACCCGGATTTTGAGTCAGCTTTCTATTCTTACGCAATTCATCGTGTGAGATAGGCCAAAAATACATCTTCTTCACAAACACTGAAGGAAGGGAAGAGATAACTACCGGAGAATGGAAGGCTTCTCTTTGAGCAGATTCCAAATTCATATTACAACCATACACCTGAACTACTTCCTCTTTTGAAGCATCTTTCCAACGCCGTAAGTCATAATAACGATGTCCTTCAGCAAACAGTTCAATCTGACGTTCACGTTTCAAACACTTACGGAATTCATCCGGATCGTCATAAATTGTTTGATCAAAATCCGGCAATCCGGCACGAATACGTATCTGCGACATTGCTTTCTGCATTTCTCTTGTATTACGACCAACAGACATCGTTTTACTTCCATCCCATGAAGCTATTTCGTAAGGTCCATTTTCCAACTCATTCAAAGCCTCAGCATAAATCAGCAAGATTTCAGCATAACGAATAGCCGGTTCTATCTTATTGGAATGCGTACTTTCTGCATCTTTAATATAAGAATCCTGTGGATTATAGTACTTTTTAATACCAATACCTGTGCGCATATTGTGAGAATCAGAAGCAGAAACTTGCTGCCCGTTAGGATAATCACGATAATACCATATTTTCTGATAACGCTGTGATTGATCTTGCGCACTGGTCATCTCCCAAACACTCCCATTATAAGCCACCGAGGCATAGAAACGTGGTTCGCGATGAGCATATTGCTTACTAATACCTTCTCCTTGTGGTCCTAGCTCCGGATATGTACCTGCATTTATTTCCGCCTGTGTTACAAAATCCTTATCACGCGGATTTAAATCAACCCGTCCTTCGTATCCTGCTTCACCGGCATATTCCGAATTCATTCCCTGACAATTTTTACCATCATTCATATAATAAGCATCACACTGCTTTTGAGTCATACCATGGCAGTTCCATCCTCCGACAGACGAAGGCATCTGATGTTGCCCCATTGCTACAATATCCTCATTAGCATTCTGATTTTGCCCGCGTGTAAAAATCAATTCCGGATTATCAGAAGCTGCTACATCCCCATTAAACAAGGATCGATAAGATTCAAACGGATCAATATCTCTCCATCCGTCAGGAAAATCCCTGTTAGAATAGATTTCATGATAAGGAGGACGTACTGTTGCCGGATATGCCTGATTAATAGCCTGTTCTCTGAAAGCAGCAGTATATAACTCATAAAAATTCAAATCCATTACATCTTTAGCAGCTGCAGCAGCTCTGGCCCACTTTGATTCATCATACGTCTGTGAAATCAGACAATTACCCTGATCATCAGTCAAATCCACCATTTCTGTATTTCCATTAGCCAAAGGACTTGCAGCATATAACAAAACTTTCGCACGTGCCGCAAGAGCAGCTCCCCGGGTTGGTCGGGCAATATTCCGATTGTCACGTAACATCGGTAAATCATAAGCAGCTAATACCATCTCATTAGCAATGAAATTTGCGCATTCATCATAAGTGTTACGGGAACAGGCAAGAGCATCATAATCTTGCATATAGTCCAAACCTTCATCCGGAAGAATAGGGACCGGACCATATTTACGAAGTAGTATCCAGTAAAAATAGGCCCTTAAAAAACGGGCTTGTGCCTTATAATCAGCAACATCCTCATGAGACATTTCCTGATTAATATCTATGTTATGAATCATTGTAGAAGCATCACGGATACCGATATAAGCATTTGTCCATGTATCCTGCCGAGTCCCTTCATTATAAAACCCGTTTCGGAATGTTGCATAATTCAAATCTCTGCTATCTCCAAAAAACATATCATCAGCAAAATTATGTAAAGCAGCACCTTTACTGCCTACATCCATCATATTATTTTTCGACAAATAAGCATATACTCCTGCCAACCAGTTATCACAATAGTCTTTGCTGGCAAAGACTTTCTCTTCCGTCATGCGATCTTTGAAATACTTGTCTACATTCAGATAATCGGAGCAGGAACTCAGGAGAAAGATCCCCAAACTCAAAGCACTCCATAAAATAATATTTCTTTTTTTCATGTCTTTAATATTAGAAGTTAACAGTCAATCCTAATGAGTAAGTACATGCAATTGGATATTTCATTCCATTACCACTTGCAAGTTCCGGGTCCCACAACTTAAGACTATCCCATACAAACAGGTTATTGCCCAGAAAGAAAATACGTGCATTATCCATACGCAGTTTATTAACCCATGTTTTTGGTATAGAATAACCTATTTCCAGTGTTTTAAAGCGTAAATATGCTCCATTACGAAGCCAAAAAGTAGACTCACGATAATTATTGGCATTCCCCCCATAACTTAGACGAGGATATTTAGCATTTGGATTCTCTGTTGCCGGATCACCCGATATTTCTGCTGCAATCCAACGATTTCCCGGTTCTGCCATATCAGTCAGAATATTTCCCCACTCGCCTTTGTTAAAGGCAAAAACCGTAGGTCCATTGATGAAATAAGAAGATTTACCTGCTCCCTGAAAATGAACATTAATATCAAATCCACGCCACTGCAAAGAAATACCCATACCATATATTAAGTTAGGAATACGAGTAGCTCCGATAGGTACTTTATCCAAATCAGATATCACACCATCACCATTCACATCTTTGTATTTGATATCACCCGGAGCATAATCTCCGAATTCTTGCTTCGGACTATTACGAATGTCATCCCAATCTTTAAATAATCCCAAAGCAATCAAACCGCGCGCCTGATTATATCGGAACCCTTCAGTTTTTCTATAAGAATATTCTTGTGCTTCTTCGTCATAAGCCTTCATCTCGTTTTTGGTCAGAGTCATGTTGCCTCTTACCGTTAACTGTACTTTCCCTATCTTCTGTCGGTAAGAAAAATTCCCGTCTATACCTATAGACTCCATTTTACCGACATTTGCATACGGTTGACTAGTTACACCTACTATATTGGCAAGATGTTTGCGCTGCATATAAATATCTTCACGAGTATCTTTATATAAATCAATCGTTGCCGTGAGGCGATTATTTAAGAAAGCCATATCAAAACCCAAGTCATGCTTTTTAGCAACTTCCCATGTTAAGTTATTAGAAGCAATTTGATCATAATGCAATCCATTATAACTATTACCACTTCCATAATCACCAAAATTAAAACCATTACTATCACCGAAAGAACTCAAATAAGGGAAACGGGTACCTACACGGTCATTACCAACCACACCATATGAATAGCGAATCTTAAACATATCTACCCATTTCAGATTGTCTTTTATAAAACTCTCTTCCGCAATATTCCATCCACCGGAGATAGCCGGGAAAAATCCAAACTGATTTCCGGTCGCAAAATTCTCACTACCTGTGTAACCAAAATTCGCTTCTATGAAATAACGATATTTATAAGAATAGGTAAAACGCCCGGCTAATCCTTGATTGCGTTTAGATATACCTTTCATTATATCACTGTCAGTACCGACTGTTTGTATTTCTTCTCGCTGCGTATATTTCAGCATGGCGCCTACATCATGGTATTTAGCAAAAGAACGATTATAATGCAATTCTGCCTCAAAATTCTGCAAGCGTATTCCTTCTGCATTAGATGATTGCGTCATTACCTGTTCTTTCACAATACGATTCATTATCAAACCACCATTTGCATCCCGATGACGCTCCGCACGATACTGCTCCGGCTTACGAATACGATTGATAGAATTTTTGTTTTCAGTATCGAATCCAAAACGACCAATAAATTTCATCCCTTTGGTAATGAATTTCAGGTCCTGCTCCAATGTTACATTTGTCTGAATTGTATTTTCCCACTTTTCCCTGTATCCAGTCTGGGTGGCCAGTACCCAAGGATTCATACGGTCTCCTTCTACAGAGTCGAAAGCTGAATAAACAGGTACTGATCCATCCGAATACATCACCGGAATACTAACAGGATTTTGTCCCACCAATGAGCTCCATATATTATCTGCCAATCCTGGAGTATTGTACTTTTTCAATGAACCAGACAATCCTACTTTCAACAAAGTTAATTTGGTTAAATTAATGTCCACATTCATACGGTATGTCCAACGTTTAGCATCTGCATTTGTATTATATTCTTTACTAAATGCTTTATCTGTCTTATACATACCTTGCTCATCCGCATAACTGGCAGAAACAAAGTAGCGGGCCGAAGTACTACCACCACTCAAGTTTAAAGAAGCCTTATATGTCATAGCACCATCCTTCAATAAAACATCCTGCCAATCCACATTCGGGTACAAATCCGGATCTACCTTTTGGTTGATTATTTCCAGTTCATTAAGAGTATAAGCAGGCTCAAGATTCCGGGTAGTACGAGCCTCATTCAACATTTGAGCATAAGTATATCCGTCAACAAACTCCGGAGTGCGGGTGCGTGTGTTATAGGTACTCTGCAACTTCACATTAACATTGACTTTACCAAGATTTCCGCGTTTTGTTGTAATCAGCACTACCCCATTAGCACCCTTTGAACCATAGATAGCAGTAGCAGACGCATCTTTTAATACAGAGAATGATTGAATGTCTTCTACACTAATTTCATTCAGGTCACGTTCAAATCCATCAACTAGCACCAACGCACCAGAATTAGCACCGAAAGTAGAAATACCACGAATCCAAAACTCTGAAGTAGCCCCTGGTTCACCGGAAGATTGCATGGCAATAACTCCAGCTACGTTACCCGCTAATGCATTGGTAATGCTAGTAGTCGAATTAGAACTCAAATCTGCGACATCCACCGAAGTGACAGCACCTGTCAGTGTTGCTTTCTTCTGAATACCGGTACCAGTAATGACAACCTCATCCAATGCAGTATTCGAAGTTTCTTTCATTGTCACATTAATCTCCGTCTTTGTTTTTACGCCGACCTCCACCTTATCATAACCAATGTAAGTAAACAATAGAGTTGAATAAGGACTGACCTTTATTCTATATTTACCGTTTATATCTGTCACTGTTCCAAAACCAGGGCGATCTTTTACAACAATATTAACTCCCACAAGGAGTTCTCCCTGACTATCCCTTACAATACCTGTCACATTTATTGTCTCCTCCTGAGCTATAATATCCAGCGGAAAAGTCAGAATTAAAGTTACCAGAATTAATAAATATTTTTTCATTTCCTATAATGTTTTTCATGAGTATTATTCTGCAGTTATCGTGCGGATTCGATAGTTGTTCTCATCTGCAATATAAAATGTCTTGGTCTCTTTGACATACACAATTCCACTCGGTTGATTAAATTGAGCTTTTGTTAATTCGCCATCTGCATACCCTTTTTCATTCGGTCTCCCTGCAAAAGTCTCAACCTTACCTTCCGGAGATATTTTTCGGATACAATGATTGTATCTGTCACATACATAGAAATTACCTTCTTCATCAAAAGTTCCCTGACGGGGTTGTGAAAATTTTGCTGCTTCTCCTACCCCATCGCTCCACTGTACATTATATTCATCATTACGTCTTGCACCGCAAAGTAGAAGAGGCTTACTTAGCGAACGAGTTTCACGATTGTAAGTTGATTTAAACACAACATGCTTATTTTCAGCTGTAAGATAAACAAAGTCTCCACTTGGATGAAATTGCATCGCATAATACATATCTGAATTACCATCAGTCACATGCTGGGATTTTTTTCCTGTTACGGGATCGTCCAACTTATAAACATAACCGTCAGCGCGTTGAGTAAAGAAACAAGTTCCATCCTGCGGATGCATAGCAACAGCATCGCATCCTTTTCCTTTGGCTAATACTCCATAGCTCCCCACTGCACCACTGTATCCCTTATCCTTAAACAGCATGACAACGGCTTTTCCATTGTCATCTCCTTGCACCTGATTAGCCACTAATAACGTATCTTTTGTTGGAGAAAAGCACATGGAATGCATACTACTAATTCCTTGTCCCTGCCCTCCTACAAGCAAGGTAGAAACCTTATCTCCATCAATTGAGATTCTACGTACAGACCGATTATTTTCAAGTAGAAACAGATCACCATTATCGTCTATTTCCAACCAATAAGGAGCCTCAAACTGTGCCTCTTTAAGAGTTCCGTCCACACGCGCAGTTTTACCATCTTTATCTGTAAAGCCGCACAAAGTCCCCACGCGTAGTTGATATTCATATTTGAATTCCTTATCGAAAACATGTTCTTCAGTATTACCTATTCGTACACTAACCTTACCGTCACCGGCACGAATCGGCACTACACAATAGATACAATGTCCGTTAGATCCAATTACAATAGCTTTTTTCCCAGACACTGTTACATTGATCTTCGAAATATCGGTTCCGAAATTCTCACCATAAATAAATAGTTCACCCTGACCTTTGCTAGATTCAGGATAAAAACGGTCAATCACAACCGGCTTAGAAGGATCAAATTCTTCACCTTTAGCGTCATCTTTGCAACCATAGATACAAAGAAGACAACCTAAAAATAGAAAACTGAAACTCTTAAGTTTTTCCATGATTTTGTTTCCCATAATTTTAAAAGATATAATTGATTAACTTTATCGTCAAACACTATGTCCGCCATATTTAACGGCACAAATATAAATAGAAGGATTAGGGATGCTTTTATAAAAGCATGACAGAAATTTCCACGTCTAACAGAAAAACAGAAAACAACACAAAAAAGACAGAAAAGCAGACTTTAATCGAAATGTATAAACTAAACAGCAACATTCATTGACATATCATTACCATAATATATGCCTCCATGACACTATCCAAGTTTCTTTCACTGCCTGATTAAATTAATGATATTTCCTTTTTCAGTCTTTAGCGGGTACTCAACATACGGGTCACATTCTCAAGCAAAGAAGCTCCGCTTGCATGAGCACACATATAAGCAGTTCCATTCTTTTCATCACTTTTCACCGAATAGGTATTTCCCCAATAAGGACCGCAATACATCTCGGGCCACAAGTCACGATTCATGTGTTCGAACCATAGAGTTTTAGCATTATGAAGCAAGAAATTTCTCACTTCCTCACGAGTCCTGTAAGAAGTCGATTCATCCAACACTAAATTAACTGCATAAGGAATGAATACCGCTTTAAAGATTAATCCGTCATCTGCATCAAGACTCCCTTCATTTCTCAATAACCCTTTGTCAACGCAACGACTACTGGAAATGGTATATACTACTGCCGTCTCCGCTTTCTTCAAATAACTACGTTGTTCAGTAATATGATAAAGTAAACGGGCAGCTTCAGCAAATGTACCTTGAGTATACGTCAATGGAGGTTCCTCCACTCTACCATCCGGGAGCATCAGGTTTGCAGTGATAAAGTCATATAGCTTCTGGGCATCTTCAAGATACTTAGGTTCTTTTGTTTTCATATAGAGCTTGCAGGCTACAACACAAGCCGGAGCATTCGTACAAATATAACGAGTATCCTTATCAGCGGGACTAGTCGTTTTCCATGGCAACGCCCAACCTTTCTCATCTTCCTTGCCCTGAGTGACCATATGTGTATCATAAATCTTTTTGGCCATATTGAAATAGGTATCATCGCCCGTTGCCTCCGTCATATGCAACATTGTCGACGAAATCCAAGCCATATCATCTATAAACTCATTCAAGAAGCCCGTCTCATCTCCCTGCCCCCTCCAATCATACCAATTATTGGCATGGTTCTCAAACCATAACTTGAAGTAATTCTCATAAGTTGCAGCCCGTTCAGGGTCTTTATCCTTAATACGTTCGTAAGCATATACCAACACATCCATGGCGTGCGCCTGTTGCCAATAAAGATATTGCGTCCTGCTTGGAAGTTTATTCTGAACAGCAGCCCAGAATGTTCCTTTCTCTTTATCCATAAATTGATCTATCAAGACTGAAATACAGCTATCGGAAGCCGCAGCCCATATCTCTTCAGGAGTCTTTGTTTCAGCGTTATTTTCATTTTCATCAGGAAAGGATGCTCCCTCATTTTCGTTACTACATGCTATTAACGAAAAAGTAATTACAGCAAATGCCCAAAATAATCTCTTCATGTTTTTCAATTTAAATATGTTTTTATCAGTAGATTCTCTTATTTCATTTTAAGGAAAGTTATTGCTTGCCCTCCACCTTTTGCCATTACTATATCCAATTCGTCCTCGGAAGTAACCGCCTTTTCGTAAATTCTGTATTCTGTCGGGTTGGTCTTCCAGTCGGTTTTCTCCGTATCTGCATAAATAATAGCTTTATAAGACCGATAAGGTTCCAGAAAATCCAGCTTAATATAAACTGTTCTCGCCTCCTCATTGGTAGCTGCGCCCAAAAAGTACTTGTCATCAGCCTTCCGCACAATAACAACAAACTTCCCCGGTTCCCCATCCAAAGCTTTCGACCAATCACAATCGGCATCAAAATCACGAAAGAATTGAAACGCCGGATGCCCGTCGTAGTTATCAATGAGGTCAGATGCCATCTGTACCGGTGAATATAAAATAACCCAGTTTGCCAATTGTTTGGCTAATGTAGTATTTACGCGGCTATTCCCTTTATCAAGTCCATGCCATTTTTTATGTTTGGGTGAACTTTTACTTTTCTCCAACAATATATCAAAAGTTCCCGGAGTATAGTCCATCGGCCCTCCCAATAAACGCGTAAAGGGCAATATCACGTGATGAGAAGGCGGATTACCTTCACTCCAGCCGTTCCACTCCATCCCACGGGCTCCTTCTCTTGACATCATGTTTGGCCATGTTCTGCGAATACCAGTGTCTTTGATCGGTTCGTGCGCATTAATAGTCATGTGATGGGCAGCAGCCAGTTCTACTACTTTCTGATAATGATTCACGCCATATTGTCCGTGATGACTGAGATGATTGGGGAAACCACCCGCATATCCGGTCTTCACATTGATAATCCCCAAGTCTTTATACCACTTATAAGCTTTCTCCATTTGAGCTTCATAATAAGGGATGTTCCCTCCTGTCTCATGATGACCGATAACAGTCACTCCACGTTCTTTTGCATAACGAGTGATTTCTTCTATATCGAAATCTGCAAAAGGTTTCGTATATTCAAAACGTTGATTACCGCCCCAATTCTGCCAACCATCATTCCAACCTTCAAACAAAACACCCCGGATGCCATTTTTAGATGCAAAGTCAATATATTTTTTGGCATTCTCTGTAGTAGCTCCATGTCGGTCGCCCATCGTCCAAGTTTCTACACCAACATGCATTCCCCACCATACACCTACGTATTTCATCGGTTCAATCCAGTCGGTGGTTTCCAACTGACAGGGAGGATTCAGGTTCAGAATCAGTCCCGAATTAATTAAGTCCACAGCTTTATCGCCAATCTGCAATGTTCTCCATGCAGTAGTAAAATGATTCGGTTTCTTCACTTTCACTCCATCGGGCCAAGGAGCCAGATTAGACTTGAAACTCGTACCTTCTCTATGTTGCAGTGTCATTTCGGGAAAGTCGTATAATGCCGCTTCATGAATACTGCCATATACACCGCTATTTGTCTTGAAAGTCATTGGTGTGTTGGCATCTTTAATGGCACTGACCGGTTTTTCCGAATACAATATTTCATAAGTATCAAAGTTAGCCGGAATAGACCACGAAACACCATCTTCAGCAATATTGAATGTAGTCAGTTCATCCATTACAAAAAGAGAATCGACACTTGGAACATCATATTCATAACGGAAACCAACTCCGTCATTAAAAGCACGAAAACGAATTGTCAGGTTTACTTTGCTATTCTTCAAGTGAACGGCCAACTCATTATAATGCTCACGCATGGATTTATTTTCTCCCCATGGCTGAGTCCAATGCTCGTCTTTTGTATGAAAGCTTGTCTTTCTGAGTTTGAACTCATTCGCCAGATTTATATTATTCTTCTCTATAAATCCCAAAACAGAGGGTGAAATCAACATTTTACCATCGCGAAGGAGTTGATAAGTCGGGGTTCCGCCAGCATCCAAAGAGAATACGATTGTATTTCTACCATCAGGTGACGACACCTTCTTATCATTAGCCGCCTGCAGACAATTTACATAAAAAAATGCCAATAACAATAAGCTTAATACTTTTACTTTCATCTTCTTTCTTATTAATTATTTTATTATCGTATTGTAAGAGCGCACGGTTAACTCAAAATTCATCGACTTTCTGTTCGGTCCGGATTTTATCCAATTCCTTTTGTAAGCGTGCCGCCACTTTATCATATTTCGGATTACCATACAAATTGTGTAATTCATTCGAATCTTCCTTTAAGTCATACAATTCATTGTAGTTAATCCCATTCCCGTAGAAATGGATTAATTTATAACGACTGTCACGTATCCCATCGTGACGGCGCACATTATGCACTGCCGGATAATCATAATAATGATAATACAAATATTTACGCCAGCCAGAAGGAGCCTTTCCCTTATTCTTGAAAAGAGGAGCCAATGACGTTCCTACCATAAAATCCGGTTTATCAATACCTGCCATATCCAGAAAAGTAGGAGCATAATCAATGTTCTGAACCAGTGCATCAGATACCGTGCCAGCCTTAATCCTTGTCGGATAGCGGATGATCAACGGAGTACGGAAAGATTCTTCATACATGAAACGCTTGTCAAACCAGCCATGCTCACCCATATAGAATCCCTGGTCGGAAGTATAAACAATAATGGTATTATCCATCAATCCCTCTTTCTCCAGATAAGCCAACAATCGTCCGACTTCTTCATCAACAGATTTGATACAACGCATATAATCTTTGATATAACGCTGATATTTCCACTTCAGCAATTCGTCTCCCTGCAGGTTTTGCTCGATAAACTTCCGGTTACGGGGTTCATAAGCTTCAAGCCACTTCTTACGGTCTGCCGAATCCATGCGGTTCAATGATCCCTCCATGCTCCGGATACTCCAGTCATTCTTCAATCCCGGTCGGTCGCCCAGCTCCCGCACCTTCAGGTCATATGCCAATGAAAGGTCTTTGGATATGCTCATCTGTTGCTTACGCGCAGCCTCACCACGGGTAGCATAATCATCTTTGAATGTTGCCGGATAGGGAAACTCTACCTCTTCATATAAATCCACATATTTCGTATCAGGCATCCAGTTCCGATGCGGAGCCTTGTGGTGTACAAACAGGCAGAATGGTTTATTCCTGTCTCTTTCTTCCAGAAATTCAATGGCATGGTCGGTGATCAGGTTGGTTACATAGCCTTTCTCTTTCACATATTTTCCATTCGTTTTTTTACTCCTGAAACCCGGATTATAGTATTCACCCTGATCCCACAGGATATGATAGTAATCAAAGCCCTTCGGTTCACAACGCATGTGCCACTTACCAACTACTCCGGTTTCATAACCATTCTCCTTAAGTATCTCCGATACAAATACATGCGCAGTGTCAATGCCCGCATCCAGACGACGTTGCCCGCTTTGATGGCTATACAGCCCCGTCATCAGGCAAGCACGACTGGGAGTAGACAAAGAGTTCTCAACAAACGCTTGCCGGAACAGCATACCTTCAGAGGCCAAGCGATCCAGATTGGGAGTCGGAGCCTGCACGGAAAGCGGATGTCCGTAAGCACTAATGGCTTGATAAGAATGATCATCCGTCATAATGTGGATGATATTAGGACGTTGCTGCACTTCTTTCTGTGCAGAAGCATCAGACAGCACAAAAAACATCGGCACAGATGCACAAATAAGGTTCATTTTGTTATTCATGTTCTTCTATTTTTTCAATCTCGTCAAACGCAACTGATCTATCAGTGCCTGATTGACATTAATATTCATATTTTCATTATGAGGTTCAAATGAAAGTGAAATGGTGTGTTCACCAGGTGTCAGATGAACCTGATGGCTATTGCTCCATCCCCAATTCTCCCACGCATTCATCCCACGCTGTGGGAATATCGAAACTCCCGACAAGTGATTATCTACATACAAGGAACGAATAGCACAACGGTTATCATCAGCAATGGTATTATTGCCGTTTGCGTATCTCCAGTCAATCGCATAAAGGCCTTCATCTTTAATTGATACCGGAATTTCAATCATAGTATTCTCTTTCTTGTCAATGTTGACAAAGCCTGTCCCCATGAATCCTTTGTGTTTCCTTTCTGACTTTGGTGCATAATCTTCTACTTCGTATGTGCTATGCTCTTCAATTACTATCGGTTCACTCGCAAATGAAGCCGTATATTTATCTGCGGCAACAGCGATTACCTGATATTCACCATACGCATCCTCCGGCAAACGATAATGAGTTGTCTCAACAAGCTGACATATCTTACCATTTCTCAAAATCCGGTAAGCAACGGCACTTTCTATTTTATTCCAAACTATCTTATTCGAGTCTTCCAGTTTAATAACCGGAGTCTCGATAGAAGCAATAGCTGGTTGCAAATTAACACCTTGCTTTTTGAGTTCATTGTTGGCCATGACAATCTTCACGTCATGATGTCCTGTCAATGTGCCGGCTACTATCGGATTCTGCTTCTTTCCATCCAGATAAAAGGCTTTAATCTTATTTCCATGACCCTCTACCTCAATATCGAGTGTAGAACTACGGTATGGAAAATTCTTTAGTATACGCCTGCCAGTCAACGCCTTCGGAACGAAAGGCTTAAACAACAATTGTTCGTCATCAAAATGGATGCCCATCAACAACTTGTACACAATGCTTAAGTTTCCTGACAAGCTCCATAGCATATTACTTGAATTAATTTGCGTACCTCGATAGTTACCTGTACTTAGCACAAAGTTTTCCTTATTGGTAACAAATAAGGCAGCTGCACGATAAATACTTCCAACCGCGTGAAGAACAGCCTCTTCATTCCCCGCCATAGCTGCAGCATGCATCCAATAAGAAGATACAAAAGGCCAAACGGCATTATTATGGTAAGGAGGTATATTGGGAATTTCCGGATAGAAAATCGGTGTTCCGAACTCGCAGACCGGAGCATTGCGGATAATTTCCGCACGTTTCCCGGCTGGCGCAATTCCCCACAGTATTGCTAAAGACTCGCCTAATGATTCACTTCTGGAAGAAAGTATATTATAATTGCGTCCGTACAAAAACTGGGCATAATAACCTTTCTCCGGCATCCACAAATAACGATTAACCGCATCGGCAACCTGCTTCGATCTCGTGGCATATTTCTTTTCAGCCACCGTATCACCCATCCTACCTGCCATACAACTCAAAACACGGAGGGCTTCCACATGCACCGCATTAGTTCCCAAACACTTCGATTGGAATATATCTACAGGTTGCATCCAACGGGGATAACTCTGATTTCTCCAATCAATAAATGAAGATTCGCCCATCACCAGCCCTGTCTTTTCATCATAGACAGTGAGATAATCATCTTCCACTGATTTACGGATAATCGGATAGACTTTCTCCAACCACTCACGGCTTCCCGTCACCTTATAGATCTCCCAAGCGGCAACAGCCCAAATCATACGGTCGGTACTGCAGGGCCAACTTCCTCCAGTACCCGTATCCTGAATGATACGTCCGAAACGGTCTACTTTCCGGAGCAAACAGTTCATCGAGACTTTAGGTTGCATATAAGCCATGCTCAAAATAATACTATAGCTTACATCACGTGTCCAAACTCCCGGAAAGCCGGAGCCCGTGCGCAATGTACTATCCGGTTCGATAGCATTGACCATTTCATCCAAAGACATATTATACAATGTATGCTCAAGTAAAAAAGGAGTTTGAAGTTGGGGATAAAAAGCCAAGTCATACTTAGGTTTCCATTCTCCTTTAAAATCCCTAGTACGTTCCTCCTCAAAATTAGAAGATAGATGGACAGGAGACAGTGCTTTACCTGTAAACTCCCCCTGTTCAATACGATCTGTATACCAGGCATACTTGTTATTCTTAAAAATAAGTCCATCAGACTGTGCATAAGAATGTCCTACAGAACAAACTGTAGCAATCGACGCGATAAAAAAAGTAGTGTATCTCATAATTTTCATTCTATAATCAAATCTCATTTTATTGCAGCTAAGCGGGCGTACATCTCCACAATGGCAGCTTGTGTCAATAACCATTTGCGATTCTCCTTTTCTTTGCCACTAAAGTCGACATTAAACAAGCCATTCTCTTCACGGGCATATTTCCAAGCACAATCCAAACTTTTCTTAAAAGTGTCCAGATATGTCTTGTTTTTATCTTGCTTATACAACTCAATATAGCCTCTAAGCATTATAGCAGTGAACCATATATCTCCCTTTCTGATTAGCTTAACAGATGATTCATCAGGAGTTGTAACATAATTAAAAAAGTAGCAATAAGCCTCTTTCGCAATATTCCGGGCATCCGTAAGATAAGCAGAATCGCCTGTCAGCTCAAACAATAATGCCGCAGCTTGCATCATTTGCCCGCTATTATATGCAAATTTCGCCTTTCCTATTTTTCCATCCAACTCTATGTGGTCAAAATAGAGATAATCCGTCGTATCTTGTAGTTTTTCTTTTGTCCATTCATATTGTCTTTCGGCTTCTTTAAGGTATATGCTTTCATGAGTTTCCTGATATATTTTCAATGCTAATACCGCAGCGGGAGCATTAGAGCAAGTATTTTTAGTATCTTTTCTCTGTTCACACCAATAAATACCACCACCTAATTTATCATCTGTCCCACTTTTTACAAACCTCCATATCGCCTTTGCTTTCTCCAAATATTGTTGTTCACAAGTCAGCCGATAGAGATCTATAAAATCAATACCCAACCAAAGGTTATCATCATAAAAGCGGTCGGAAACCGGAGCTGTTGAGATATAAGAAGAGTAAGCATGAGGTTCCCTTTTCCGGTCGTAATATGCTTCCAAGCCGGGTAATATGCTGTTTTCCAGAAGTTCCTTATAGATTTTATCACCTGTCGCCTCCAATAGAGCAACTCCCGCAGAGAATACGCCTGAATAAGGCCACAAATAAGCGTATTGATTGAAGCCTCTCTGGCTGCCGGACGCCAGACTGGGTATAGAATAATATGTATCAGAAGGATAATTCTCGTGAAGCAGACAAGTGGTATCTATGGCATAATTGGTATAAAGGGAGGTAAAAGTCTTCTCAGCCCTCTCTAACCAAATGTTCCGCTCAATAGGATGAGAAGAACAGGCAAGCAATAGAAACATGGACAACAACGTGCCCCAAACAGGAATCAATTTCATAGTCATTAGTATTCTGTAGATGTTCTGATGCGGCAAATATAGGAAGAAGCAGAAGTGGGGTTTATACAAATGCATGACAGAAAATTCCATAATTAGCAGAATAACAGAAAATAATACAAAAATGACAGAAAAGCATACTAATATCTTTTATGTGCCTAACCAGCATCAACACTCCATCCCGAAAAAAGTCATTTTTCTCATGTTTTTTATCTTTAAAAAAAGGTCTCATCCAACAAAATTAGTACATTTGTCACAATCAATCCTATGCTAAATATACTCCAATACTATAAGTACAATGAAATGTAAAAAAGGTTTACTCAAACTACTTCTAGCATTTTCGATGCTTCTTCATGTCCAAGTTTCCTCTGCCTATAATTTACACCAATACTCCAATAAAAACGGATTATCCAATAGTGCAGTTTTGTCCATTTGTCAGGAACAGAATGGAATGATATGGATAGGGACTTGTGAAGGACTGAATATTTTCGATGGTACCTCTATTCATGAATATACTCCAATCAATAGAAACCAGACCCTGTCGGGCAACCTGATAAATAAAATCATCGAAACCGAGAAAGGAGTCATATGGGTAGAGACACCTTATGGGCTAGACCGGCTGAACACTCAAGAACAAACGATCCAAAGCTTCAGGGAATTTAAGGATGTTCGTTTGGCCGCAAGCCAGACAAATGATGTTTTCATATTGAAAGAGAACGGAAGTATTTATTATTATCAGAAAAAAGAAAAACAAGTGAAGCCACTGATAATTCAGGCACTTAATCCAAATCATATCTTAGGAATGACTATAGATAACAATAACAGGTTATGGTTATTTGCTTCTAACGGTAATACGCAAAGTTATCAAATAGAAAGAAGCGGTGATGAAATCAAGTTAATTCCACATACGATTTTCAAGAATAATATCGAACTACGATGGGCCTTTTCTGATAAAGACCAGGCTTTTTTTATTGACGATTCCCTCTCTCTTTATGAATACAACTTCCAAAACCAAAGATTATATTATGTCTTTGATTTAGCGGACGAAATAACAAAACGCGGAGATATCTCCTCTATTGTCAAGTCACAGAATGATTTCTATATCGGATTCAAAAGCAGCGGTTTAGTAAAACTTACCTACCTGCCTGACCAGAAAAATAAATACCAACTGGAAAACATTGCCATCCAATCCGGTATTTTCTGCCTGGTAAAAGATAAATATCAAGATATTATCTGGATTGGAACAGATGGACAAGGACTGTATATGTACTTTAATGACACATTTACAATCACTAACACAGCATTGGACACTCCGACTTATCAAGTAAACCATCCTGTACGGGCACTATTCTACGACGAAGAATCGACTTTATGGGTGGGAACAAAAGGAGGAGGTATTCTACGCTTCCCCAACTATATCCCCCACACACAACACTCGTCTCCTTTTGAGCGATTATTTGCCGGCAATACTCTATTGGGAAATAACTCTGTATATTGCTTTGCTCCCAGCCGATGGAAAAGAATATGGATTGGCACGGAAAATGGTATAGACTACTATTCTTACAAAGAAAAGAAGATTCGTAATTTTCCGGTCACTGCCAGCGGAAAACCTGTGAGATATATACATTCTATCAATGAAATAAACGACAGTACATTGTGGATTGCCACAGTGGGAGAAGGCATTATAAAGGTCTCTTTTTCGACAGACGGAACAAATCCGGTCGTAAAGGAAGCCAAACGGATAGTAATGAACGAAGGACGGGCAAACTCCAACTATTTCTTTACCTCTTATCAGGAAAACGATTCGACAATCTGGTTTGGTAATCGCGGATATGGAGCCTACCGACTTAATACCCTGACTGAAGAGATCACGCCATACTACATGGAGAATGCCCCAAGTCAAACCATTAATGATATTTTTGCCATCCATAAAAACTCCCAAGGATACTGGTTAGGCACTAGTGCAGGACTACTGCATTATCAATCCGGCAAGTATCAGCTTTATAATGATACAGATATTTTCCCCAGTAAAACAATCCACGGGATTCTGGAAGATCAACAAATGAACCTTTGGCTTAGTACAAACCAGGGATTAGTTCGTTTTGACCCGACAAAGAAGAACTTTCAGATATATCAACAACAGGGAATGCTTGCTGTCAGAGAATTCAGTGATGGTGCTTTCTTTAAAGACCCATGTACCGGCACACTCTTTTTTGGGGGAACGAACGGGTTTGTTACAATCAGTATCAATCAATACCAACCCAAACTTCACTCTCCCGCTATTCAGTTTACCGATTTGTCCATATTCGGAACTGAATACAATATTCACAATTTCATGGACACACATAGCCAGCCGGAAGCTCTTACCTTAAATTATAATCAGAATTTCTTCTGTATTTCTTTCAATGCGATTGATTTTATCCATGGCAACAATTATACATATTCCTATAAAATAGAAGAACTAAGTAATCATTGGATAAAAAACGGTAAATCCAATCAAGCCATCTTCTCCAATTTAGCTCCGGGGAAATATACCTTGCTCGTAAAATACAAAAACAATATTACAGGTCAAGAAAGTGATATTCAATCACTCATCATACACATCACTCCCCCGTGGTATATGACAGGATGGGCATATACGGGATACATTCTCTTAATCATTAACATAGCTATATGGCTGATTTTCCTGGGTATTAAACGATACCGAAAGAAACAGAATGCAATACTGGAGCGTTTAACTCTTCAGAAGAAAGAAGAAATCTACGAGTCCAAACTTCGTTTCTTCACCAATATCACTCATGAGTTTTGCACCCCGCTCACATTGATTTATGGTCCTTGCGAGAAAATTCTATCTCATGCCAATACCGACCCATATATTCAGAAATACGGGCAAATCATTCTACAGAATGCAAAGAAGCTCAATGAATTAATCCTTGAGCTGATTGAATTCAGACGACTTGAAACCGGTCACAAGCAACTTAGCATCATCCGTTTATCTGCGTCTGAAAATATACAGAACATGGCTGCCTCATTTAATGAACTGGCAGAAAGTAGAAATATAAACTACCAGTTAAAAATAACGCAAAATATCGACTGGAATAGTGATTTAAGCTGCTTGAACAAGATTGTAAACAATTTGCTCTCAAATGCATTTAAATATACACCGGATAATGGCTCCATTGTTATAGAACTTAAGGTAGAACAGGAACAGCTCTATATTTCGGTTTCTAATTCCGGAAAAGGAATTGCCAAAGAAAATCTGGATAAGATATTCGACCGATATAAGATTCTGGATAACTTTGAAACTTCCAGTATCTACTCACGAAGCGGATTGGGACTGGCCATATGCCATAGTATGACAAAGCTCCTTTCCGGCAATATCGAAGTGACAAGCATTCCGAACGAAATCACGACTTTCACAGTCACTCTGCCCAATCTCCCACTGTCTGAAGAACATGTGGAATACCAGCCCAATGATCTGACACAAAATCCGGCATTTGAATCCCTGTCTGTACCCGGACAGGCATCTTTACCATTCGATGCCAATAAACAAACGGTCATGATTATTGATGATGACACTTCAATGTTGTGGTTTATATCCGAACTTTTTGCAGATACGTATAATGTACTTTCTTTCAACAATGCCGAAGATGCTTTGAAACAACTAGAGATAAAGCAACCTGATTTGATTATATCCGACGTAATGATGCCGGATATAGACGGTATTCTATTTACTCAAAAAGTGAAAGAAAACAAAGTATGGTGTCATATACCTCTCATCCTGCTATCTGCCCGCCATCAGTCTGAAGAGCAAATTAAAGGAATAGAGGCGGGAGCTGAAGCCTACATAACGAAACCTTTTAATAGTAACTATCTCAAAAAGATTGTCCAAAGACTAATACAGAGGGAAGAAGACTTAAAGAACTATTATAGTTCTATTGCCAGTTCTTTCCAGCTGGATGATGGCCGCTTCCTGCATAAAGAAGACAAACAGTTCTTTGACAACATGATGGAGATTATCAACAGCAATATCGCCAATCCCAATCTGTCAGTAGAAACACTTAGTAGCGAACTTAAATGTGGTGTCCGACAGTTCTATCGCAAACTGAAACAGATTACGGACAAAACGCCGGCAGATATTATTCGGGAATACCGACTGGAGACTGCCAAGCAATTGCTCTTCTCTTCAAATTTCTCTATTGATGAAATTATGGATAAAACGGGATTCAATAATCGAAGTACCTTCTACAAACTATTCTCACAGAAATTCGGATTACCACCCCGGCAATATAGAGAAGAAAATAAGAACCAATTCAAAGAAAAGATTCAAGATAAAAATAAAAGTCAGGGAGAGTAATTAAAAAATATGTTGGACATGAAATCTTTGACGACTATTATTATCATTGTAATTTATAGTCTGGATTTATGAATTTAAGGCTGCTATATTCAGAACATAGATATACAAGGATGTTATTTTATGGATGTAATATTACAATACTTATTATTTACTTTGTATTTCCACTTTTCACTTTCTTCACGGAAAGATAAGTTTCTATCCGATAGCCATTTCCTGTGAATCAAAACCGGAGAGTACTAGTTTCACAGTTCTTCACAGCCTTCACTGTGAAATAAAACGATAGTCATGTATATGGATGACTGTAGTCAGCTATTCAGCCGACTACAGTTGTCTTACAGGTCAATTGCAGTCGGCTTATAAGACAACTATAGTCGACTATCTATTGATAAATGCTAAACAAATGAGAAAGAGACGACTTATCTGCATTAAGAAAGGACATTTTTATCGAAGAAGCATGACGTCAATGATATCGCTTGACAACATACAATATCGGGAAATTTGTATCCGGTGAAGAGTGTGAAGGGCTGTGAAAAAGCAAGCAGTGCTGTTCATTCACAGGAGATATCTGAAAATAAACGGTTTAGCATGATGTGAAAAAGGTGAATAGAAGAATAAGACTGAACATTGTACTTATCCGCATAATCTACATTACAGAAGATAAATCCCGGACCGATGTAAAGACATCGGTCCGGGATTTACTGTTTTCCATTAACGTTTTAGTTTCAATTCCAGTACATGTTCTCCCGCTTCTAGTTTTACTACACGTTCTCCCTCCACATTGTCGGGTGCATAAAAGGTAGCAGTGCTATTTGCAGGGACAGTTACCTGATAGACAATACGGTTCTTTTTGCGTTCCCATTTTGAACAGATTTCACCATAAGGCGATTGATGTCTGGCTTCGAACTGATTTAGTCCACTAGGGAAATTAGGGCGAAGGAGGATATGTTTGAATCCGGGATTTTCGGGGTCAGGGAAGATTCCGCCCAATCCTTTATAAAACCACCCGCCAATTTCACCAAACATCATATGATTGTCTGAAATGTCGCGCGTTGCATTCAAATCCCAGTTCTCCAGCAAGGTGGTAGCACCATTGGCAATCCAACAGCCCCATGATGGATAAGTATCTTGTACGGCTAATTTATAAGCCGTTTCGGCTTCACCGTTCTCACTCAACGCATTCAATATAGCTTTTGCTCCCAACACACCTACATCCAAATGAAAACCGGCTGCCTCTACCTGTTTTGCAAGATTCCTGGCCACTTTCCTCTTCAGTTCTTCGGGAACAATCCCCCATTGCAAGGGAACGCTCTGTTCTGTCTGGACTCCGCTACCATAAATACCCGTTTCTCTATTCAAGAATTTATCATTAATCGCATTCTTTATCTTGTCGGCAAGGGCAGAATAATACTCGTAATCTTCCGTTTTATTAAACATCTTTGCGGCATTGGCAAGTATCTTGGTATCCACGTAGAAATAGACAGAAGAAGTCAGTTCCTTGGAAGAATGGGATTTAACAGGCACCCAGTCTCCTCTTCCCCACGAGGTTAATCCGGTTGGACTAGTACGATCCACATAGTCTACATACCGTTTGATGTTCTCATAACAGTCCGCCAATAGTTTACTATCACCGTAAAACATATAAATATTCCATGGAATGATGGCGATGGTACTCGTCCAGTCCAGCCCATTATCCGTGCCATATCCCCAGCCTCCTGTAGGGATAATGTCAGGTAATACGCCATTGGGCTGTTGCTCGTCTCTGTGGTCGGCAAGCCATTTCTCGTAGACAGTGATACCGTCATAATTGTACAATGCCGTTTCAATAGCAAAGTGACCGTCGCCCGTCCATCCGTTTTTCTCACGCTGGGGACAGTCGGTAGGATAACCCATTAAGTTGGATAAATAAGCATTATTCGTAGCCCACCAAAGACGGTTGATAAGTGCATTCGAAGTATGAATCGTCCCTTTCTGCGGAACATCACTATGCACAAAGTAGGCAGTCAGACTATTTTCATTCAGTACAATGGGGTTATTGCTTGTTACTTCCACGTATCTGAAACCTTTATAATTGAATCGTGCCATAAACTCATCCTCTCCTTTCCCGCTCAAAACCAGCATATCCGTTTGGAAAGGATCGGAGTTGTCTACCGGGCGGTGATACACATCAATATTTGACGTATTCACTCGTCCGTTGTCATACAACCGCTCGCCATGTTTCAACCTCACGACAGTTCCTTCTTCTCCGGATACTTTGATGCGGGTGACACCTGCCATATTACGGGCAAAATCAAATACATACGTTGTGTCATTGAGCTTTTTCCATGTCTTTACAGGAATTGTTTCTACCGCACGGATCGGCTGCACTTGTTGAGACACTACATTTAGTGAAGGAACAGCCCTATATCCTACCCCACTCCATTGGGAATCATCAAAGTCCGCTGTGTTCCAACCTTTTTGCTCCAGGCGGGCGTCGTAATGTTCGGCTGTATAAATACTATTGAAGACTAATGCCCCCGATGAAGTTTTCCAGTCGCGCTCTGTAGAAACCACTTCAACGGAACCGTCTTCATACGTAATCCGCACATCCATACAGAAAGCAGGGCGGTTGCGCCACGGTGCACGGTGGAAATCCCACACAGCCATCGACTGATGATTATACCATCCATTACCCAGCAATACACCAATCGCATTCCGTCCCTTCTGTATTTGAGGGGTAACGTCATAAGTTACGTAGAAATTACGTCTGTCGAACCGGGTATATAGCGGGTCCAGTCTATGATTTCCTATTTTCTCGCCATTGATGTACAGTTCATACAAACCTGCCACGGCAATGTATGCCCTTGCTGACCGGACACTCTTCTTTGCATCAAACACTTTCCGGAAATAAGGTGCAGGTTGATAATTAATATCCCTGTTATCCCCAATCCAGGCGCCCTGCCAGTTCTCCATCCCCATCATTCCGGTTTCAAAACAATTGATATCCGAAGAAGATTGGATTCCATCCTGATCCCATACATTCACTTTCCAATAATACTTGGTGAATGGGGTGAGGCCCTCGCCCGAATAAGTAATTAGAATCTCTTCAGTATTCTTTTTGCCTGAATCCCAAGTATCTCCTTTTCCGGCAACAAGTTGAAGAGAGTCTTTACCCACCATGACTTGATAAGCTGTTTGTCGTGCCCCTCTCCGGGTATCATTCAACATCCATGATAACCGGGGAGCAGGATTATCCACTCCCAGAGGATTCACTAAATAATCGCAAGCCAAATTCACGGGTTTGCAATTGCCCGGTACCTGCACCTGCGAAAATGTTGTTTGCAACATTAAAAAGAGTAGCCCCGATACTAATGTCAATCGTTTCATTTTATTCAAAAATTAGTCTGTATTTTCTTTCCGTCTCATAAAGAGCATATTGCGCGCTAATTTACGAAAAATATCGCATAGGGAAGTTATTTTGCTGCAATACTCTTACTTTATCAGTTTATAGGAAATGAATCGGAACGGTACACTTACCTCAAAAAAAGCTATATCTTTGCGACCCGAAATATACTTGACTATGAATAAAGTGAATGGTTTGCTATATGGGCTGCTTTCATCGGCCTCTTTTGGACTTATCCCTCTATTTACCATTCCTGCCATGCAAGCGGGAATGCAATTTGAATCGATACTTTTCTATCGGTTCCTGTTTGCCTGTCTGGCAATGGGAGGGATTTTATTGATGAACGGACAGTCATTTCGTATCAAACGACAGGACATTCCTTCGCTGTTTTTTCTTTCACTTCTTTATTTAATGTCCGCAGTATTCTTATTTTGGGGATATAAATTTATGGCCAGCGGAGTTGCCACCACTATTCATTTCATGTATCCGGTGCTTACCACGCTAATCATGATGCTCTTTTTTAAAGAAAAGAAGTCCGGCTGGCGGATCGCTGCCATTGCGTCCGCAGTAGCAGGAGTCTATTTCTTATCCGGCGGAAACACAGAAACGGGGGGCTTTTCTTTCATGGGTCTTTTCATTGTCCTGCTGTCGGCACTCGGATATGCACTTTATCTCGTTACAATGAGCCAACTAAAGATCGGACAGATAAAAGGCTTACTGCTTACTTTCTACGTATTCCTTTTCGGGAGTATTCTTCTTTTTATCGGAACGGAATCTATCAGCCAACTTCAACCCATCAGCGAATGGCATACTGCCGGCAACTTGATCCTACTGGCCTTAATCCCCACCGTAGTTTCTAACCTCGCTTTAGTAAGAGCCGTAAAAAGCATCGGCTCCACACTCACTTCCGTATTGGGAGCCATGGAGCCGGTAACTGCTGTATGCGTTGGAATCTTTCTTTTCGGAGAAGCCTTCACCACAAGCATCGGTGTAGGCATTGCACTGATTATTGCCGCCGTGATCGTTATTATATTAAAACGATAAAAGAGAGGGGGAAAAATGCACTGCCCCCATTACTTGATTTACCGGGCAATGTTCAACTCCTGAACAAGATTCCCCGCCTTACCGTATTTCTCCATAATAAAAAGCATATACCGCACGTCCACTCCGATACACCGCTGCAAATCAGGCTCGAATACGATATCGCTACTCATTGCTTCCCAGTTGCCATCGAAAGCCAACCCCAGCAATTCTCCTTTAGCATTGAACATGGCACTGCCGGAATTACCTCCTGTTATATCATTGTTGGAGATAAAGCAAACATTCATATCCCCCTGTTCATTGGCATATCTTCCGAAATCACCGGAGGAAAGCAGATTTAACAACTCCGGCTGGACAGCAAAGTCAATATCACCGGCATGTTCCTTCACTTTCTCAAAGATGCCTTTCACGGTTGTATAATAATCATAAGTAGCTCCATCAAAGGGAGTATATCCTCCAACCGTTCCGAAACTAAGCCGCATGGTAGAGTTGGCATCCGGATAGAAATTACGTTCGGCATACATACGGCGCATGGCAGCATTGAATAAACGCTCCCCCTGCTCTATCTGCTCGGAAGCCTCGGAAATGCTCTGATTCATCTCATAATACTTCACGATCAGATCCAGACTCAAGGAAACAGCAGGATCCTCTATGAGATTGTACGTAGTATCTCGCTCCAGAAAGCGTTTCAAGCCCTTAGGAGACGTTATATTGGAAGTCGCATACAAAGAATCTACATAGGTCTGAATATTCCCGTTGTAGAACGTATCTATCTTCTCATACATAGCAGGCAGAAACTTTTTATCCACTTTCGACTGATACTCTTTAAGCATGGCAGCAAAAACCTCCTTATCAATGGAAAGATCGAGATTATCATATTTCTCCAGTAACTTTTTCATGCGAGTTATCACTAGCTTCTCTTCCGCCTCAAAGTCGAAATTGAGAATTTCAAGAGCAAGCTGCACCAACTCGGGACCATTGATAAACGATTCACCGAAATAAGCTAACGCACGATTGGTTTCCCGACGATTGCTATAACTCAACTCTAAAGAAGAGAATAAACGAATCAGTTTCTCTCTCTCTTCCGGATGAGACTGAATCCAGTTACGAAGCGCTGCTTCAGCCACCCGTTTCTTTTCCAACACTTTCAAATGCTTGATGGCTTTATTCGTTCCGATGCTATTTTTCCAATAATTGGAGCTTTCATCGTATTTTGAAGCATACTTAATGCGAATATCCGGACGCCGGTCCATCTCCCGTTTCCAGATGGTTTGTTTCACTCCCCGTACATCAATCATTGCCTGATTGATTCCATTCATCATCTCTTCGATACCATACGAGGAAAGGTAACGTTCCGTACTGCCCGGATAGCCAAGCGTCATGCAGAAAGAACCTTCTTTGTATCCATCCAAAGAAATAGGTGCTACATATTCGGGATGATAGGGGACGTTTTCAGGAGAATAATCCGCCGGACCATTCTTGGCATCAGCATAGATACGGAATACACTGAAATCACCCGTATGACGCGGCCACATCCAATTATCCGTATCCCATCCGAACTTCCCGACAGAAGAAGGAGGTGCAAAAACCAGACGGACATCGTTATAATCACGATAAACAGAAAGCCAGAATTCATTCCCTGCATAATAAGCATCTACAATGCCAGTCAATGTAGAATCCTTTTCGGAGACTTCCATACTGATTACATTCATAATCGAATCAACAGCCACACGGCGCTCTGTTTCCGTTTTAGCATGCCGGGCGGCAGACAATACCCGTTTGGTAACGTCTTCCGTACGAAGCAGGAAACGAACATACAATTCCGGATTCGGCAATTCTTCCTCAAGACTACGTGCAAAGAATCCATCTTTCAGATAATCATGTTCCACTGAAGAATGTTGCTGAATACTGCTGAAACCACAATGATGATTGGTAAACACCAGACCGTCTTCGGAAACTACCACTCCCGAACAGAAACCTCCGAAGCTGACAACAGCATCTGCCAGACATGGCTTCTTCGGATTATATATTTTATTTACAGGCATCTGCAAACCAAGTTCTTTCATTACCCGGTCAGTCTGTTTATTCTTTCGGAGATTTCCCAACAGCCACATTCCCTCATCGGCAAACACATTCGACAGACAGAGAGAAAAGACTATCAAGACGGTTAGTCTGAACTTCATATTATTATTTTTAGATTCATTATTCTGTAATCAGCCTCAACTTCTTCGTTCCTACGCGGGCTTTCAGCCATTCGCTGATTTTCTCTTTTTCGGCAACAGACGGATGTCTGGCGAATTTAAGGACAGCCAATGTTACCGTATCCGTCTTCATCGAATCGACCCGTACTTCGAGCGAGTGAGCGATGGAGAGTGTAGTGATGGAAGGATAAAGCACCTTCAGTTCGGGCACTAATGTACGACTCATAGCATCGTACGTTCTGTATTGCTCCAGCGTTGTCTCCAGTTGGGAAATTTTCACCGCCTGTTGTTGAAGCCGTTGCTCACTGTTTTTATAGAAGTCTTCCATGACCATGGCACGGATAGAAGATACATCTACCGCCTCATTGTTCATTCCCTGTAATACAACCAGTTTCGTATCTTCCAGCTTATACTCTTTCAACTTGCTACGGGCAATAGATATCGAAGCGTCAGGCACTTCAGGACCAATCAAAACAACCCGTACTTCTTTATGTTCATAGCTGATTTTCTTATCAAGTACCTGCGTATTCTCAAAGCTCAACTGATCGTTTATAAAACGATTGGCTGCTGCTTCATAGAAAGTGCTCTTTATAATTCCAAATGTCAGATAAACTGCAGGGCACATGGTAAGTACCACAATCAAAACAATGTATTTACGTACAGTCTTCTCACGGGTTTTATCCACAAATTCCTTTCGTTGGAAATGCATCACACGAACTCCGAGGAAAGTAGCCAGACTGATAAAAACAGAGTTGATGAAATAAAGATAAAAAGCTCCCAGGAAATAAATAAGATTGCCGGAAGCCAACCCGTAACCTGCCGTACAAAGTGGTGGCATCAATGCGGTAGCAATGGCAACGCCCGGAATCACATTTCCTTTTTCCTTGGTAGAGAGAGCTACGACACCTGCCAATCCACCAAAAAGTGCGATGAATACATCATAAATAGTGGGCGATGTGCGTGCCAGCAACTCTGACTGTGAACCGGCAATAGGAGCAAGAAGGAAAAAGATGGTTGCCGTAGTCACACTGAAAGCGGTCGTTATGAGAAAGCTCTTCAAAGAGCGTTTCATTAATTCAAAATCATTTAGTCCGACAGACAATCCTACTCCCATAATAGGTCCCATCAATGGAGAAATCAACATGGCACCGATAATAACGGCAGTGGAGTTCACATTCAATCCGAGTGATGCCATGAATATGGCAAAGATCAGAATCCATAAATTGGCACCTTTGAACTCTACCCCCTTACGGATAGAATCTACTGTAGCCAGTTCGTTATCCTTATCTTTTTTCAAGTCCAGATATTCTCCCAGAAAGGACTTGATAGCAAACTTATTACGTTCATCTGTCTTCATAGTTATTTCTTCTTTATAAATCGATTAATAACAGGAATCTGACTCAATGGTAAATCCTTTTTGATAATATAGGCTATAAATAGCAATAAGAGTACGGTACGGAAAGCGAGACGGAGCACTATATTAGGGATAGGAACCTGCTCTCCAATAACGTAAAGTACCGCTGCCAGCAGAACATAAAGTCCGAGGCTCTTCAAATCATAATGAATCGGGTATTCTTTCTGTCCTATCCAATAGGATAGCAACAAGATGACTGCATAGCCTGCAACAGAAGCCCATGCCGAAGCAAGATAACCGTAAACCGGCACAAACAGAATGTTCAATACGACAATAATAACACAACCAATCACCGAGAAGTAGGCTCCCCAATAGGTCTTATCCGTCAGTTTATACCAAAAGGAAAGGTTGAAATAGATCCCTTTACAGATCTCTGCAAGCATTACAATGGCTACTACCCCCAGGCCTTCCCAGTAACCTCTTGCCACCAGATAACGCAATAAGTCGAGATAAAACATGACAGCAAGGAAAGCCAGCAAGGAAAATATAAGAAAATACTTCATCGCAGCGGCATACATCTTCCGGTTGTCTCCTTCGCGGTCTTTGCCAAAGACAAACGGTTCGTAAGCATAACGGAAAGCTTGCGTAAACATTGCCATTACCATCGCAATCTTACTGGTTGCCGCATAGATACCCAATTGCACCAACCCCTCCTGCCGGTCTTCAAAAAGAAACGGATATATCATCTTATCCACAGTCTGGTTTAGAATACCTACCAAGCCTAAGATTAATACCGGGAAAGAATATACGACCATTCGTTTCAACAATACCCGGTCTAATTTATAAGCAAAACCTGTCAGTTCCGGGATGAAGAAGAACATCTGAACAACTGAGATAATCAGGTTGCTAATAAAGATATATCCCACTAAATAATCCGGATCATAAAACCAGGAGACAGTTGACGGACAATGTACATTCAGCCACGGGCACACCAGTAGGAAAAATAAATTCAAACCGATGCCACCAACGATAGAGAGCAGTTTGATAGCAGCAAACTTGATGGGCCGTTTTTTATACCTTAAATAAGCAAAAGGGATGCATTGGAAAGAGTCTAAAGCTACCACAACAGCCATCATCGCTATGAACTCCGGATGATCGCCATAATCCAGTAAATTGGAAATAGGTTGCAGGAATAACAGGCAAAGGAAAACAAAAATCAAAGATACCCCTCCTACCGATAACAAGGAGTTGGCATATACTTTCATCGGGTCTTCTCCCGATTTATTGGCAAAACGGAAGAATCCCGTTTCCATACCGAACGTAAGCAATACAAGCATCAGGGCTGTAAACGCATATACGTTTGATACCACTCCATAACCTCCGGTGGAAGCCGGCAATACCGCTGTGTACAAAGGCACCAGCATGTAGTTAAGGAACCGTCCGACAATACTACTCAACCCATAAATTGCAGTATCTTTAGCTAATGATTTTAGTCCAGCCATGTTTTATTAGTGATTATCATTCAGATTGGCTTAACGTTGCCTCTTTTGTTTGAACAACCAATCCATAAATCCGGGATAATTGAAAGCCGGATTCCAGCTTCCATGATTACAACCGGGAAATTCAATATATTCCACATCTGCACCGGCAGCTTTCAGTGCTTTATACGCTTCACGAGAACCTTTCACCGGAACTACATCATCCGCATCTCCATGGAAGATACGAAACTTCACATCCTTGGCAACTGACAGCCGGCTCGGATTGACTGTACCGCAAATAGGAACTGCAGCTGCAAAAATCTCCGGATAACGCACTACTAAATCATACGTTCCCATCGCTCCCATTGAAAGACCGATAATATAAACCCGTTGTGTATCCACTTCGGGCATTACCAGATAAGAATCAAGCAACTGTTTAAGCGTTTGCAATATAGGACTGATCTCCTGTCCCACTGGCATTTCTGTAGGGATAAGCGACTTCGGACGTCCTGTATAAGCCCAGTAACCGTCTGTCGGACACTGTGGAATTAGAACGAAAGCGGGATACTTTTCTTGATTGACCGGATTAAGAAACATCTGTCCACCATGAGTCAACTGTTTCTCATTATCATTTCCCCGTTCGCCGGCTCCATGCAGAAACAGTACGAGCGGATACTTTTCACCGGGCTTCACCGATTCGGGATGAATCATCCGATAAGGTAAAGAGTCTCCTTCAGAAGAGACAAAAATATCCCTCCCATATTCCTGTTGAGCCGATAAAGAGAGGCTCAAAAAGAGAAAAACAAGTAAAGTAGTCCATTGCTTCATCATCCAACTACGCTTTATAAAGTTCTTTAATTCCGTTTTTATCAGTCATTAAACAGCGTTTTCTGGCTGTTATAAAGACTCCTTCCCAAATGTTTATAGGCAAGTTCAGTCACTTCACGTCCACGGGGAGTACGCTTCATGAATCCTTCTTTTATCAGGAAAGGTTCGTAAACTTCCTCAATGGTTCCCGCATCTTCTCCCAAAGCCGTAGCAATGGTAGTGATACCTACCGGGCCACCTTTAAACTTGTCTATAATAGTGCAAAGTATCTTGTTGTCTATCTCATCCAGACCGTATTTATCGATATTCAGTGCTTCCAATGCAAACTGGGCAATCTCCGTATCGATAGAGCCGGAGCCTTTCACCTGCGCAAAGTCACGTACCCGACGGAGCAAGGCATTGGCAATACGAGGCGTTCCGCGGCTACGGGAAGCAATCTCCGATGCCGCGCGTACCGAACAAGGCACATCCAGTATGGATGCAGAACGACGGATGATATTGCTCAAAACGTCGTCATCATAGTACTCCAAATGAAGATTAATGCCAAAACGTGCACGAAGCGGAGCTGTCAGCAAACCACTACGGGTGGTTGCGCCAACCAGCGTGAAAGGATTTAAATCTATCTGAATACTACGGGCCGAAGGTCCCTTATCAATCATAATATCGATGCGGTAATCTTCCATGGCCGAATAAAGATATTCCTCCACTACAGGCGACAACCGATGAATTTCATCGATAAAAAGTACATCATTCGGTTCGAGACTGGTTAACACTCCTGCCAGATCACCCGGTTTATCGAGTACCGGACCGGAAGTCACTTTAAAGCCAACTCCCAATTCGTTGGCGATAATGTTCGAAAGAGTTGTTTTTCCTAATCCGGGAGGGCCGTGCAACAGCACATGGTCAAGTGCTTCGCCACGCAGACGTGCCGCCTTCACAAAAATGCGAAGGTTTTCCACCACCTTGTCCTGCCCGCTAAAGTCTTCAAAGCTTAACGGACGGAGTGCATTCTCGAAATCCCGTTCTTTTGAAGTAAGCTGATGTTCGCGTATGTTAAAATCTTCCTGTTCCATTTATTTCTTGAAAGTAGGAGACAAAGATAGAGATTTACATTCATTTTCAGTATAAGAAAGACGAAGATTTAGTTTATTTGAAACGTAATAACTACTTTTGCACTATCTATATACACGTTATCAACTATGGTTCTAAATTACATTTGGATAGGATTCTTCGTCATTGCCTTTATCATCGCTCTTATAAAAGTGATTTTTCTGGGAGATACGGAGATATTTACGGCTATCATGAACTCTACATTCGACTCCTCCAAAACGGCATTCGAGATATCACTGGGACTTACGGGTGTACTAGCTCTTTGGTTGGGTATCATGAAGATCGGAGAGAACAGCGGATTGATTAATACACTGGCGCGCTTTCTAAGTCCGGTGCTATGCCGTTTGTTTCCGGACATTCCTAAAGGACATCCGGTGTTGGGCTCCATCTTTATGAATATGTCCGCCAATATGCTCGGTTTGGACAATGCCGCCACTCCGCTGGGACTGAAAGCAATGAAAGAGCTGCAGGAACTAAATCCGAAAAAAGACACGGCTTCCAACCCGATGATTATGTTTTTGGTGATTAATACCTCCGGCCTCATCATTATTCCGATAAGTATCATGGTGTATCGTGCGCAAATGGGGGCTGCACAGCCTACGGATGTATTCATTCCTATTCTGATAAGTACTTTCATTTCGACTCTAGTAGGAGTTATAGCAGTCAGCATCACTCAAAAGATAAACTTAATCAATAAGCCTATTCTCATTTTAATGGGCATTATCTGTCTTTTCTTTTCGGGATTGATTTATCTGTTTCTAAGTGTATCGCGGGAGGATATGGGTACTTATTCTACACTGATAGCGAATATCCTGCTGTTCAGTGTCATCATCCTGTTTATTTTAACGGGAGTCAGAAAGAAAATCAATGTATACGATTCTTTTGTGGAAGGAGCCAAAGAAGGATTTACGACGGCTGTACGCATCATTCCTTATCTGGTTGCTTTCTTGGTAGGAATTGCAGTGTTCCGCACTTCGGGAGCAATGGATTTTCTGGTGGGAGGTATCGGCTATATAGTAGGCCTATGTGGGGTTGACACGAGCTTTGTCGGGGCTTTACCTACTGCACTGATGAAATCACTTAGTGGCAGCGGCGCAAACGGCCTGATGATCGATACGATGAAAGAATTAGGACCGGATTCTTTTGTTGGGCGTATGAGCTGTGTTGTACGCGGAGCTTCAGATACTACATTCTACATTCTGGCCGTTTATTTCGGCAGTGTGGGAATCACCAAAACTCGTAATGCGGTAACCTGCGGCCTGATTGCAGACTCTTCGGGTATCATAGCCGCTATCTTAATCAGTTATTTATTTTTCTTTTAAATCATAACATTCAATTATGGCTGTAACTTATCAAACAGAAGGCGTAAAAATGCCTGATATCAAGAAACGTGAGACTACGGAATGGATAAAAGCCGTAGCAGCTTCTTACGGAAAAAGACTCGGTGAAATCGCTTATATCTTCTGCTCGGACGAAAAGATTCTGGAGGTAAACCGTCAATATCTGCAACATGACTACTACACGGATATCATTACTTTCGATTATTGTGAAGGCGATCGTTTATCAGGAGACTTATTCATTAGCCTGGACACAATACGCACTAATGCGGAGCAATTTGGCGCTTCTTATGACGACGAACTGCACCGTGTCATTATCCACGGGATTCTTCATCTCTGCGGTATTAACGATAAAGGACCCGGAGAACGGGAAATTATGGAAGCTGCGGAAAACAAAGCATTAGCTATGCGACAAGTGTAAGCAAGCCTCGATAGCAAACGATTTCAAAAAGTTTTCGATTTATTAAAACATACACTGTAACGTACACTATAACAAAGGCGCCCCATCGTAATCACTACGGTGGGGCGCTTCATTAGCAACACGATGCTAATATTAAATTATTTAAGAGAGAGAAATTTATTATTTTATCTCTACCGCTTTGTTTATGCGATAGATTAAAAGATCATAATGTGAACGATCAGCCTCAGGCATAGTCGAAATACTCTTTTCCAACATCTCTTTCGTACGCATCAACAGATCAAAATAATATGCAGCAACTTTCGTCTGATTCGTATAAATAGGCGGAACAGATGAAAAACCACTTATTTCTTCAGGAGCCTGCAAAGAGCACAAATGATGCTCTACATTCTCTCCTTCACGTAAAGCCGTCAGATTAATTTCCGATTTCCGTGTATCTGCAAATGACGCCTTTGAAGCCTTAAAGCTACCAATAGGTGCAGTTACCGTAGAGGTGGCAATGATACTTTCCAGAAAAGCTGTCTGCAGAGCTTTCTCAACATTCTCCAACGGACGATGTTTCAGAGTTCCTTTCCATACTACATTATAAATGTCATCCAAATATTCGGAAGCCGTATAAGCTGTTTCCGGGAAACGTTCCGTACACACTTCGATATAAGGCAAACGATTAAAGATATTCTTGAAAATATTCAAACGCATCATATCGGCCTTTTTATCAGCAATTGTAAAATCTGTAGCACGAGCCGTACTCTCTATCCAGTCCAGTTCTTTTGCCAGGCGAAGAACCCTATTCAATGCTGCCTTTTGCTTCTCGCGGTCTACCATCGAGTAACTCGGAATCACATCTTTTTCACGAATATCGTTAAGATAAATACCACCGACATACGAAAGAACCGCATATACACGACTGTTCAATCGATCACAAAGTGCTGAATATACCCGCTTCCGCATTGTCATATCTCTGTCTCCTTCTAAGAACCAAGTATAATAATTCTCACAACCGGTACGGATATTGGAAAGCATATAATCAAATGACTTCAAATGATCGTCTCCCAAACCGCCACGACTATTACGCGGATCCGAATCGAAACGGGGCTGACTACGTATATAAGCATAATGAGGATCTCCTGTGCGTTGACGAATCCAGCTATCCAACGTCACTTTCTCTTCTTGTAATGAAGAAGCATAAATAGGTTGGTACAGATATTTAATAACCAACTCATCATACGGTCCAGGGTTCGTATTAACTAAACGTACTCCCTTCCGGACATCATCTGCCGTAGCTACATCATTAATCACTACCCCACCCATAACAGAAGAAGCCAAACCATACTTTTGTGTAAAGCTAGCAGAACGCAAAGAGTCTACCGGATAAGCAACAGAAGCTCCCCAGTTCGCAGAAAGTCCCAGCCCTGTTCCTACCGCCTGGGCAATAGCAGCCTGAATCAGCTCACCTTGTACCTCTTGTGGGAAAATGACAGTACGGACACGAGGATCGGTTGCTACAGTTGCCGCAATACGGTCTATATACTGTACACTGATCAGGTTTGCATTAATCAAAATAGAAGCATTCAAGATCTCACCGGTACGAGCATCAGAGTGAAGAGTTGTTTGTGCAGTATTCATCCATGAAGCAGAATAACGGATGGTCATGCAGTCCAAACTGTGTGCATTAAACAAAGTGTCATTTTCAGGAAACTCCTTCACACAAATCACATTCTTAAAACCAATCTTTTCAAAAGCTTTATTCCAAGATTCCGCTCCAGCTTTAACATAAGGATGCCATTTGACGGGTAGTAAGCTATCAATATAGAATACTAATTGTTTCTTCGGTTCCACCAGTTCACCCCGACGATAAGCAGCAGAATCCGAAGGCTCAATCCGCCAACGTTTTGCATAGCGTATATTCTTCACCTCTTGTCCAGCTCCGACAAAATCACTTTTCAACTGTGTGGTCAATCCAAGACGTGAATCAGCCAGGCGAGGAGTCATCGGCTCTTCGGGCAAAACGCATAACATTTTATTTACTACAGCCGTCAACGGAACATTCTCATACATGCTATAAGCTCCCATCAAGGTATGATTCACCTTATATGCCAATTCCTCACGAACGGTAATATTATCTCCGGAAGCAGAAACGCCTAAAATAGACGATTTATCAGATTCTAATGAGTGGTCGCGAGACACAAAACCATAATAGCCGTTAGCAGAAGTCGACGGAAAAGGTTTGGTAAAAGCCGAACCTTCCAAGAATAAGCTTTTCATATTCACCACAAGAGCCGAACTATCCGGCGTACACGCCAACACTTTAAAGCTCTTGAAGATGCCCGGATTATGTGAATTATTCAGCGCACGGGCGATATCAGAATCACCACTCGTATTGACAGGTTTGCTCAACAAAGGCATACGTGCCACGACTGTAGAATCGATCATCTCAAAACGCAGACGTACATCTGTTCCTCCCAACTGTCCCGGTGCACCTTCTCCCCCATCACTTGTATTCTCAATGGAAGATGTGAACAACAGCTCACGACCCAACATCGCAACCGGAAACTCCACATATATCTTGTCTTCCACCTTATGAATAGTCATCAACCCATGAGCTGTCTGTACTTTCTTATTCTTAAAAAGCTTCTGATAAGGTGTCAGCACTTCTTTCTTTTCCTCTTTTTTCTTCTTTTTAAAAGGCCATATCGCATTTCCGTCTTGTGACAGGCAACACATAAAAAGAAGCAATAAACAAAGTATCTTACTATATCTATTTCTCATACTTCCTATCATTTTAATGCCTGGTCAATTTTGTACAACAATAAGCGATAATGGCGTTGCGTATCAGCAGAGCCGGTAGAAGCACTTGCTGCAACCAAGCTGCGGATTTTCTTCAGTTCACCGAAATAAACGTGTTCCATCGGTTCCAACGGAGCCTTTAAATCAACATCATCTTCAAAACCGCTAATTTCCTCCAGACGAGCTGCTTGCATCTCAGCATGCTTATTATTAAAACATCCCATAAACTCTTCCGAGATAATGCCGAAACGCTCACGCGAAGCAGCCTTCAACCATTCAGGAATTTCAATAATACCATACATATCCGTAATGCCTTTACGAGTCGCATTTTTAGCAACTCCAGTTACAGATCCTTCTATCAATTTTGTCAAATAATTCATCTGCAAACGCATCTCCGTATCTGTCAAAGTTTTACCAGCACGTGTTGGTGCCCATACAAAACGTTCGATATCTGCCAGATATTCTTTTTGAGTATAAGGAGCGGATGTTGCCTTGTTCGAGCAGATAGAAACAGCACCACAACGGGATAAAATACCATCAATAATCGCATTCTCCATTTGCATAGCTACAGAAGTACGAATAGGGAACTCTTTCAAGGTCTCATCCGCCTCCAACCAAGAAAGATCCTTCAACTCATTCAGCAAAAAATTCAATGCTTTTCTCTGTTGTTCTTTCGACACAGTCTGATAACTCGGACGTTGATCGCCATCATAACGCTCATTCAGGTAAATACCTCCGATATCTGCTAACACGAAGCTTAAATAGCGTACATATCCGTAGACAATCTCATCATATAAAGCAGTACGGAACTCAAAATCCTTATCTTTGTCTGCTACCCATTCATTAATATGTTTCAGGATATATTGCAGATTACGACGTCCATACTCTGAAGCTTTCACAGGATCATCCCCTAAATCTTCTTCTACGGAACTCGGGTCAAAGCGACGTTTAAACTGCTGCTTACCATAACGAAACTTAGGATCACCCGATTTCTCACTGATCCATTTGTCCAGTATAGGAATTTCTTCTTCAGATGTTTTCGCTTCAAATATCGGTTTATACAACCAAGAGATCGCATAATAATCATAAGCACCAAGTTCAGGAGGTGTCATACGTACTCCTTTCTCCTTATCACCCGGCTGTGCTATATAGTTGTTACGTGCATAATCCATGATAGAATAGGTTGTTCCATATTCCTGAGTAAACTTCGGATCACGCAACGACTCTACAGGAATGGAAGAAGAACCCGCCATATTGTGCATCAGGGACAAAGTATGCCCTACTTCATGAGAAAGTACGTAAGCGATACAGTCTCCCAATAAATCTTCACGCAACACTACATCACGAACATCCTTATCTGCCGGTGCAGTTTGCAAGAAACGCCAGTATTGAACCAACTGCACAATATTATGATATACCGTTACTGATGCGTTTATAATCTCTCCCGAGCGAGGGTCAATCCAAGAAGGTCCCATTGCGTTAGCTACTGTAGAAGGGGCATAACGGATACAAGAATATTTGATGTTTTCCGGATCAAAGTTAGGATCGTCTTTAGGAAAATCCTTTGCTATAATCGCATTCTTAAAGCCAATCTTCTCAAATGCTTTCTGCCATACCTCAACTCCTTTATGGATATATTTATTCCAACTCAACGGAAATGCATCATCAATATAGAAAATAATAGGTTTTTTAGGCTCTACCAACTCTCCACGCAGATATGCGGCAGAATCCGATGGTTCCAGATTCCAACGATGAGCAATATGGCGAGTACGCAATCCGCGTCCTTCGGAAGCAAACTCAACAATAGAGTGTTCGAAAATACCAATACGCGGATCGGCATAACGATGACGCATCGGCTTTTCCGGCAACAAGATAAAGCTACGGTTCATCACAGCCGAGAAAGGCATGTTTTTTACTGCATAACTTCCTTTAGCTCCTACACTTACTTTATAAGTCAGCAAGGAACGAACACTGATATTGTCTTCGAAGCCTTTGATGCCTTGTATAAAAGAACTTTCCTTTTCAAAATTCTTATCAACGCTCCCTCCCATCATTTCTATCAATGAATAAGGAGAGAAAGGAGAAAGCATTTTCTTATCACTCAACAGATAGCTGGTCATATCAAATACAACCGCGGTACTGTCATTATTGTAAGCCTTTATCTCAAAAGTTTCGGCGATAGCCGGCATTGTACTACTCTGCAAACGTTTTTTAATCTCACGATCGTCCGAGCATTGTCCTGCCTGCACACGACGCAATGTAATCGTTGAATCACGCTGCACGAAACGAATCAAGAAAGGATCACCAGACTTCTCTCCTACACATCCAAACTGATTGTCCGTTGTTTCTGCAATTGTAGATCCCAACAGGATATCACGATTGAGCACTTTGAGCGGCAACTCAAAATAAACTTTGTTATCAAACTGATGAAGAGTGATGAAACCTTTTGCCGTCGTGACTTTCTTACCCTTAAACAGCTTATCATACTTGGTTTCTTTTTTCTCTTTCTTTTTTGTCGTAGCTTCTGTTGAAGCTTTTTTCTTGCTTTTCTTCTTGGCCACAGCGGGAGTAATCATAGCCCCGCATAATGCAACCAAAAGAAGTAAATAGATTTTTTTGTACATTACTATATATTTCCTTTAAGTGTTTTCCTTTTTCATATTTGACAATTTTACCAGGAATCACGAGTTGCCTTCCGTTTGAAAAGCACTTGCACAATTTTGCCTAAACTTTCTTGTTTAAACAACACTTTTTTATCACTATCCCCATTTTTAATCACCTCTTCTAATACCGACTTACTTAAATCCAGCACATAAAAGTCTCCATTTTCCAATCCTACTCCAGCGTGTCCTTCGTATGCACCACCTCCGGTGTCAATTCCTGTTATCGGTGCGTTAAATGTAGCAAACTTTACCATTTTTTTACCTGCATCGCCTTCAAAATAGTATAAATAAAGGATATTATCGCTACTAAATAACAAGTATGGACGATCTGTTTGTTGATAATAGCAAAGTGAATATACGTTTTTCTTACCTGCACCTATCAATCCGTCAAAAGGGACTTCATCTTGACTATTAAAATAAGCACCTGGAGGATAAGAACCACCTGTATAATCATCCACCTCAAAATCTTGAATATAGTATTTTCCTCCTTTCTCTATAACAGATTTATAACTTAAAGAACCACCCCAATCATAAGGAGATTCTGCAACGCCAATATAATGTACTACACACCCCTCCATATTGTCAAAACGTTCATCCCAAGCTTCTAAAGCAAGTACATTACCTGAATAATTCTTTTCTGTCATGCCACCTCCAATTACAAAAACTTCAGTTTTCAGGTCAGCTATATGTAAATAACGATTAGAATTCTTATCAAATAACAAAGTTCCTCCATGCGTATAAAACTCAGGCGTCTTGGCTATCATAGTTCCATCTACAGGATTGCCTTCATAAAGTAAAGGTCTGTCATCCAAAAAATAATTAGTATTAAATAACTCGTACACATCCTTTACGCGAGTATAAATTTTACCATCCTTCCCTATAGCCATTGAAAGATAGATCATATCATATACACTTTGCGGTTCAAATCCTTGCGGATAACTGGCATTAATGAACATAGCCGGCAATGTTCCTTCTATTTGGTATGAGCTACCGGATACATCCACACAGCCTTGACCTCCTTGTTGAGTAATCCACAACCAGCTTGTATTATCTTCCCCTTCCCATTGAGTAACAAAATGTTGCTCCATAGATAGCGGTTTTCCACCCAACGATGCCCCTTCATTAGAAAGACCAAATACATCTTTAGTAACATCCAATGTGTATTTCCGATCTTCCTCATTTTCTGCTTCCGTACGAGTGGGACGCATATAAGTCAACATCGTTGTCCCATCTTCTTTGGCCGACAAAACCACCCAAGCACTCGAAGCATATGGAGAAATAACCGATATCAATGCTGTACCGAAATAAGTCACACCAGTAATTTCATCCTTTACAGCCAAACGCAAATCCTTATATTGTCCCGGATCGTCCACAATCCAATTCAAATTTCGTTCTGTAGATATCTCCTTCCCACCGAAAGTCCACGAGTAGGTTAATTCATTCGATTCCTTTCCAACTGCGAACTCCAAGTTGGGAGTTATTTCCAATTTATCTCCCATCACGTATTCATTGTTTTCCAATGGGATGTGTATCGTGATATCATTCATCTGCCGATAATCATAGTTTCCCTTATCCTCATAACAAGCCGAGAATAGGCAACATGATAAAATCACCGCTACAAACATTAATTTTATCTTAATCATTTTCGTCTTCATTCTATAAAATTAGTAAATAGGTACGGTCATAGCCTTTCCATCGTCCTCTTTTAAACCATATAGTGCAATGGCATCCTTCAAGCGTAAGGCACATTGGCGTTTTTGTGAAGCATTCATACTACCAAAATCAGCTGCTCCCTCACCACCATATTGTACCAAAGCTCTGTACTTGGCACGTGAATAAGTGCCCAAATAAACGTTCTTCACATCCTTATCCCACCATAATGGCTGACTTTCCACAGCATTGAACACCACTCGAATAGTATCAAAGTTCTGAACACTCCCCGCGAAATAATCGTTTGCCTCAATCTTCAATAGAAGCGAAACATCTTCAGTCAAGTTTTCTGTCTTAATAAGTTTCAACTCCAAATTATCCGTAGCAGAATTTGCTTTAAACACAGGATTCTGAGGGATACTATAATTTTCAGGCAAAGCTGTGGTTTTTTCTTTCACAACACCTATCTTGTAAGGAGCATCCTTCGTAAACGGATCACCTACTAATCCCAAACTAATTTTTACAGTCAATTCATTATCTAACGGATAGTTATTGAAAGAAACCCGAATTGCATTTTCATCTTCTTCAGCATCTTTCAATTGACTAAAATATAAGTATTGCCCACCATAATATGATTCTATCTCATCTTCCGAACAGGAAAACAAACAGCAAGCAAAAAGTAACAACAATATATATGGTTTCATAAATATGTACATAATCATTTTATTCATTAAATATCTTCATTCTCTGGAAGGTCGAATACAAATTTCACATTATCGGACAATGATTTATCATTGAAACGCTTGTATTGAAAATAAAGCTGTCCCTCACCCACAAATTCTTTACGCATCTCTTTCAGTAATTTTCTCCTAAAGTCCTCCATTGAAGAGAAATTAGAAGAACTAGAAATCAGTCCTCTTGCCGAACGAACCTTGTCAACCATCTTCCCCGCCTCTGTGAAATTCCCATTTTGGGCATAATACTCTGCCATAATGTAGTACATTTCACTCAAACGAAGTACCGGAATAACATCATATCCCGTTTCTGATTCCTCTAATAAGTATTTCTTAGAATATTGTAAGCTTCCCAAATTGCTGACCCATACCTTTCCCCGCTGATCCTCACTTGAACCTTCATAAATATCTTCTACATTGAACAAGAATAAGTTATCATTACCACTTGTTACAAAAGGCTTGTAATCATCAAGCAACGTTTCACTATTCACAGAAAAAATCAAATTCGTACAATCCTTCATATCACCACTCAACGTTTCTGTAAATCCAAATAACGTTTTTTTGTTATTAGAAGCTTTTGTTACCTCATCTGCACAATCAAACGCTTTCTTATATTCCTTTTCCCACATATATACTCTTGCCAATAAAGCAGTAACAGCATAATAATTCATACGGAATCCACGAAAAGCAAAGAAAACCTCTTCAGGAAGCTCACCAGCAAGTCCCTTTCCAAACATACGGTATTCTGTCTCCATCCACACCGGATGTTTCTCCACATCACACTTTGCTACCAACTTCTGTGCTTTCAACAAGTCAGCTTCTATTTTTTTCAAAATATCAGCATTAGAATAATATGCAGTACTTATCACCGGATAAGAATCTACGTAAGGAATATAACTTTTCCCATCATTTACCTCCATAGAAGGAGCAAACATACGAAGAATATCGAAATGAAACAATGCCCGTAGTGCCAACGCTTCTCCCCAAACCAAGTCCCTTTCCATCTCATTCTCAACAAAAAGAGCAGGATCAGCTTCACTCACCATACTAATAAGTTTATTACATCCGGCGATGGCATTATAGCTTTCGGTCCATAATCCTGAAATGATCGACTTTACATCGGTATCATCATATTTATATGAAGCTGCTTTAGCATAAACCTCCGTAGCTTTCATCTTCTCTGTCAAATACTGCTGTCCTAATACTTCTATAAAGCCCCAACTCATATTTTTGCCGTAAAGAGTACTTCCCGACAATTGCAAATAAAGCCCATTCAATGCATTGCGGTAACCATCTCCATTGCTATACATATCGTCAGCGTTCACCTCGTTGCTCGGTGATACTTCCAACCAATTACAGCTACTCATCAAAAGCAGAGTAAGCAACGAACATAATATGTTTTTTTTCTTATTTATCATTATTCTAACTTTAACAGTTTCAAATTATAAACTCATTTTAAGTGATATAGCAAAAGAACGAGAATACGGATAATCCAATCCACGTTCAGCACGTACTGTAGACACATGGAAAAGATCGTTACCAGAAAGTTCTAATCGCAACATGCCTAAATGATACTTCTTCAACCAAGAAGAATCAAAATCGTAACCCAATGTAAGTGAATTAAACGTCAGCATATTATAATCCTGTATAAAACGACTAGTAGGACGAGTGGTAGCAACCAATTGAGTCTGCAATGCAGCATACGGTGTACGATCCCCTACATTTTGCCAACGTCCAGTCAGGACCCGACGGTCTACGTTCTGTGATGAAATACGGGCATTCTCAACCTTATCTATCAAAGTACGATTGTAACGCTGTCCACCAAATTCATACAAGAAAGAAGAAAATAAAGTAAAATTCTTCCAACGCAAATTCAACCCAAAAGAACCTTGGGCCTTCGGCTCTTCATTACCTACCACCACTTGATCGGCAGCATGCCAATCGTAAGTGATAGTTCCATCACGTTTCACAAATATCTCCTTGCCATCAGACGGATTAATCCCCAATGAACGTACAGCAAAGATAGAGGTCAGTGAACCACCTTCCACATATTGCAGATGAGTATCCGCATACTCTTGTTTGGTTCGCTCATATGCTTTGTCATAATCTTCATATTTAGCCAAAACCTTGTTATTGTAATCTTTCAGACTATCTGAGATTTTTAAAATTTCATTTTTATTGTGTCCTAAGTTAGCATACAAAGCCACCATCCAGTCCTTGGTATTAAGTAACGTACTTCTAATTTGAACCTCTATCCCCTTATTCATCACCTCTCCGATATTATCCTTATAAGAAGTAAATCCTGTAGAACTAGGTAGTGTAATATTAGTCACCAAGTCTTTTGTCTTTTTACGGTAATAAGAGAAATCCATTTGAAACAGTCCATCAAACATATTCAAATCAACACCAAAGTCCCAGTTTCCTGTCTTTTCCCAACCTAGATTAGAATTCCCCAAAGCAATAAGCGAAGCTCCAAGCCCGGTTTTATACCATCTATCTGTAGTAATACGATACATAGTTTGTGCATCGTAGGGAGAAAAGTTTACCTTACCTGTCACGCCGTAAGTTGTACGAATTTTCAAGCGATCAAGCCATTCCCAATCTTTCAACCTTTTATAGTTATGAATATTCAACCCTACCCCTCCTGAGAAGAAAGGAGCAAAACGATTATCAGATCCAAACTCTGAGTTTCCATCAAAACGGGTAGACACATCAGCAAGATAAATATTATCATACGAATAGTTGAAGGTAGCCAAAGCACCCAACAAGCGGCTCTTCATATCAGACGCAGAGGGATTACCATAAATAGAGTGCGCATATCCCGGCGCAGAGAGTGTTCCTGAAGGGAATCCCCGATAGGATATAGCCAATCCATTACCTGCGCTGGACCTAGCATTCACACCTGCCAGAAAATTAAGATTATTCTTCTTTATACTATGATTATAAGAAATAGTCAAATTTGCATCCCAGCTCAAGCTATTACTAGTTACTACGTCCAATTGTCCGGAAACAACATTATTAAATGCAAGTTTTTCTTCATTTTTTTGCGAACGGGGATCTAAAAAATCATTTGCTTCCGAATTTGACTTCGTAATACTAAACTGCCCCTTCAATAACCAGTGGGGAGTGATATTCCAAAGTAACTCGATATTGTCAATTAACTCCCATGATTTATCATGACTATAACTACCCAAAGTAGCTTCATATAAAGGATTTTCACTCCCGTTTGTGGCATTCCACCCATAAGTCGTTTTCAAATAATTCCCATATTCATCCAAATACTCATCATACGGCAACTTAGAAGTATAATCAGAGAAACTTCCATAAGGAGAGTCTGACGATTTAGTATATGTATAAGATAGATAATTACGCAATTGGAATGCCCCCAATCTATAAGACAACGAAAGCCCGGCTGACATACGATCACGAAAAGATTCCTTCATCACACCTGCATCTTTGTGATAAGAGAGATCAACTCCCCAACGCAGGTCTTCCGTACCACCATCTAAATAGAGACTATGTTTATGATTAAAAACAGTACGTAATGGTTTTGATAACCAATATGTATTCACTCCACGAACTACATTATTCAACTTTTTATTATAAATCTCATCCAATTTATTTTGTTCAGTAATATAATTCTCACTTTTCGGATCAGCCTTAAATAGCTTTGCAGCTACTTCTGTTTCCAACTTTTCGCGTGCATCCATAAGGTTATAATCCGTCAAATCCGGATATTCCAATGTTCCTGTAAAATTATAGTTCACATTAATCTTACCCGGTTTAGGAGTTACAGTGGTAATAATAACCACACCATTCGCAGCACGTGAACCATACATTGCCGTAGCAGCAGCATCTTTCAAGATAGTAATACTCTCAATACGACTCGGATCCATATCGTACAACTTTTGCACAGAGATCTCAAATCCATCCATAATGAAGGTAGGAAGATTCGGATTATTTTCCAAAGATGACTTAGAAAGACTTTCCGCATCCAGCTCGGTTGTTCCAATACCGGAACGGCCACGAATATACAATTCTGGCACTTTATTCGGATCTGAACCGGCCAGATTATTTTCTGCAATACGAAAAGAAGGATCAAATACCTGCAGAGCCCCCAATACATTGGTTTTTGACACTGACATTAATTGATCTGCAGAAACAGTCACCGAAGTTCCTGTAAAACTATTCTTACTAATTTTCACATAACCGGTCACCACGACTTCATCCAGCTGCTTTTCGTCCGGCTTCATCACTATTCGCAAAGGTTTATCATTGACAACTTTTATTTCCTGTGCACTCATACCTAAATAAGAGATTGACAATACAGGATTGTACTGATTCGATAAATTAATAGAAAATTTGCCCTGACTGTCTGTTACCGCTGAAGTATTTGTTTTTAGTAACTTGATATGAGCTCCCGGCAAGGGTCCTCCTTCTTCATCTACTACAACTCCGGTTACAGTTTTTTTCTTTTCTTTTGGCTGTTGATATACAATAGTCACAATATTGCCTTCAATCTCGTAAGTATAGCCTGTATTAGCCAATACTTTATCCAAAACTTCAGTAATAGGTTGCCCCTTACTTTGGATCGTGATACGAGACATACTCTTTACTTGCTCAGTGTTATAAATAAAATTTAAACCAGTCTGAGCCTTCACTGCATCAAAAAACTCTTTAACTGATGCAGACTTTAAATTAAGGGATACTTTCATTGAATTAGACTGCGCTGTTGCCGATATCGGTGCGAACAACAGAAAAATAATACAGAGAGACATCACAATACGCTCTCTGGCCCTTTTTATTTGCATGGACTCCTCCTTTTTTAGTAAATGTGGTTAATAATTGTTTTTATTCTCTTCTAATAATAATAGCTTCGCCTTCAACATCCATTTTCAGATGAGTAACTCTTTGAATTGCTTTTAATATAGGAATTATGGAACCGTAACGATCAAGGTCGCCGGTAAAACGTATCGTCTTTATATCTTCATCTTCAAACATTATTTCCTTATCATACCAACGGGATATCACCTCCATAAGAGTTTCCAAAGAACAATTGTCAAATACAAAACGCCCACTATTCCAAGCTATATAAGGTGATATGTCTACCTTGCTGATTTGAACATCTTGTGTTGCTCCATTTAGTACAGCCAGTTCTCCAGGATGTATCTTATGCTCATCTCCCTGATTAGGAAGGACACTGATAGCCCCTTCCACCAGTACCACTTTCGTGACTCCGGCTACATATGTATTAACATTAAAAGAGGTACCATATTGCTTGACAATCCCATTTGCTGTTATAACCCGAAACGGTCGTTTGTCATCCTTAGCTATTTGAAAATAAGCCTCTCCATCCAAATAAACAGTACGGCTAACAGTGCTAAAATGCGACGGATACTTTAAAGTTGTGTTATAATTCAAATGAACTTTTGTTCCATCCTCAAAGGTGAGCCAAAATTCACTATCATCATAAGTGACTAATTTATTATTGTCAGTAGCAGCAACTTCTTCATTTTCTGTTTGTGTTTCTTTCACAACCTTGGGGGATAACACCGGCAAAATAGTCGAATCCTGCAATGATTGATTAGTAACCGATTTCAATTCAATTTCTTGCCCACCGGCCAATACAAGGATAGCTTTCTGCTTTCCCATCTTTTCCGACCGTAACATTGCTAATTGATCGTCCTGTACTCTTACAGGTCCGGTATCGGCATTTCGCCACATTCCAACCCAAATGGCTGCACCAATAATCACGGGTATCATAAGGATAGCAGCATATTTCCAAAGCATTCTGCGATGGATTCCACGAACTTGAAAATGTTTTTTCTGAAATTTTTTCCATGCCTGTTCTTCGTCTACCGTTGCAGACAGACGATATCTTTCAGCCAAATCAGTACCATGCATTAAACATTCATAGTTCTTTTTATTTTCCAAAGAACTTTCAATCCAAACCTGCAATCGCTTCCTTTCTTCTTCTGAAAGCCGTCCTAGTAACTGATCATGAATTACAGAATTTATGTTTCTTTTACGTTCCATTATATGTTTTTGCATCATTTATATAAAAGACGACTAAACAGATAAAATGAGGGACAAGTTAAAGCAACTTTTTTTTTAAGAAACATCTTTTCTATGGAAGAATAGACAAGAGCAACGCAAAATGATGTGGACCTAATTTTTTCCTAAGAAAAGACATTGCCCGTTTCTTTTGTGTCTTAACGGTCTCAAGAGAAACACAAAGCACGGCTGCTATTTCCTCGTTTTTCTTACCTTCCATATACAACAAAAAAACTTGTCTGCAACGTTCTGGCAAAGAGTCAATAGTCATAAACAGTTGGCGAAAAATCTCCTCAGTGAAGAAACCATCCTCCTCATCATCTCCTATACTGTATGCCTGATGTGATTCTATTATCTTTTGCAAATAATCAAATTCAACATCCTTATGCTTGAGATAATCAATTGAAGCATTCCGAACGGAATTATATAAATAAGCCTTAAATGACACCAATGACTTAAATGACATTTGCTTTTCCCAAATGGTAGAGAACAGCTCCTGTACAATATCTTCTGCAGCTCCAGATTCCCCTGTTATCTGTATTGCATAGCAAACCAATGCCTTATAATAAGTTTTATAAAGCATACGAAAAGCTGTAGCATCCAGTTTATTTATCTGCTCTATGGAAATCTCTTTGCTATCCATTTTGGGTATTTTGTGCCAAAAATACAATTAAATAGCGATATTCCATACTAAATATAATATTAAATTACTCAGAGCATACCTCATGAAATTAATATTTTTTTACACATAAAGATACAATTCAGATACTAAAATAACAAAAAACGCCCCATCATAATCACTACGACAGGGCGTTTTCATTAGCAACACGATGCTAATATTAACACTAAATTATTAAGAGAGAGATTTATTACTTCTTGTCAGGAGCTACTTCAGGAGTAACCAATTTCTTGATTGATTTCATATTCAGATATAGAAAAGCCAATCGCGGAGGTCCATCCTGAGCTACCAATTCCAAAGAATCAGTTGTCAACTTTCCAATGCGTTCACGTGTTTTATACACTTCTACCTTTCCATCGTCTTCCTTGCTGAAACCTTCGATAATCAAATAACCGTCCTTATCAATCTTCCAAGTCTTTAAATCCAAAGAAGGAATATTAACAGCAGAACATTTCCCGCCTTTTTTAAACTCAAATCCTTTGAGTTCACCAGTAGATTCATAGGTATAAGGATTACACCATTTACCAATAATTTGTTTTTCCACCTTGTCTTGTCCGTAGCTGCTGAATGCAAAGCAAGACAGAGCTATTACTGTAATTAATAGTTTCTTCATTTTTTTATTTTTCTAATAAGTCATATTTTTGATCAATTCCGCGTTCTCTTAGATGAATACCCTCTTTCATCCAACGCGGCTCTTTTGTTCCTTTCAGGTAATAGTCAAAGAACTGCATCATCCGAATGGTCCAATCTTTCTGAGCGGCCTGACTACTAAGGAAATGTCCCTCGCCCTTGTAGTTAAGATGCCATGCCGGACGCTGTAAACGACGCATAGCCAGATAAAGTGCACGACCTTGTTCGTAAGCAACGGCTTCATCCTTATCATTATGCCAAATTAGCAATGGTGTATGTATCTTATCTGCCTCTATGAGAGCCGAACTTGCCAAATACTTATCCTTGGCTTCCCACAATGTCTTTCCCATACGACTTTGCCATTCTTCGTACATGAAATAACGCGGCAAGCCGCTACCATTACGGATTCCCAGATAACCAGTCACCATATCAGTAATAGGAGCTCCGATATTAGCACAAGCGAATATATCTGTCTTTGTCACCAGATAACTGGTTTGAAATCCTGACCAGCTATGCCCTTGCAAACCTATCTTCCCCGGATGTGCTATCCCCTGTTCTATCAAATATTTTGTTCCACTTACCACGGCATCGTAACAACTCTGCCCAGGTGTTCCTATGGTGAAGTGTACATCCGGCATAAATACAACATATCCATTGCTGACAAAATACATCACATCCGCCATTGCACTGCTCAACATAGGAGCATGATAAGTATTCAATCCTCCGGAATGTGTCTCGTAAAACTGCACCAGTACGGGATATTCTTTTTTTGCATCATAATCTTCCGGCAGATAAAGTATTCCCTTATTAGGTTTATTCTCATAATTGGTCCATTCCACTAACTTTGCAGTACCCCATTTGTATTCACTTTGTTGAGGATTAGCATTCGTTATACGAATTGGATCAGAGAAATCAGATTTACTCCACCACAGATCACGAAATTCTGATATATTCTGACGATTCCAGATACAAAACTTCTGATTGTCAGAGAAACGATGAATTGCATAGATATAAGGACCTTCTGCGAGCTTCTTCAAGCGACCTTTCATGTCAAGTAAATAAACACCTTCATCCATTGTGTTTTCATCCCATACGCTGACCATGACCGTCTCGTTCGGTTCGAATACTTCCTTATCAATATTGCTGGTCATTTTACGGATAGATTTCTGATTTTTACGACCATATCCTTTGGTTAAACATTCTGGTTGACTCTCTCCGGTCAAATCTATTTTCCACCAGTCATAAGCGTCATAAATCAGCACATGATTACCATCGGCAGTCCAGCCTGCAATACCATAAGCAGGTGCAGGATTCGGTTTGTCATAAGTCTCCTCGAATACAGGATATCCAATAGCCGTTGAAACATCAGTAACCTCACCCGTTGTTCCGTCAAACTTATTCCACACTTGTGCAACAGGATCATACATTACAGCCCATTTGCCGTTCATCGACCACTTCGGTCTTGTCCGATAACTACGTCCTACTAACCGCTTTTCCCCCGTATGTACATTCACAGAATAGACATCAAATGGTATATCATGATGCCATTCCTTCTGCATATGGTAAGGGGTTTCGTCTGTATAAAGTACATGATGAATCTCTTCCGCACGGTCCGGCACCAACAAATCAGCATAATCCGGAGCTACTTCCGTCACTTTTTTGGAAGCAATATCATAAATATATTTCGAATATTGAGGACGGAAATAACGGCTGCGAGTCTGCAAAGGAGGAACTTCGCATTCATTCCAAGTCCACAATTCCAGTTCGAAACTCTTATCCGGCTTTGCCTCTTCTTTATTTTGCTCCACTTTTTCCTGACAAGGCCGGAGTTCCATCGTCAGAAACGCCTGACTATGCGACAGACTAGCGCGAACAAGCTCCATCCCAGTAGGAAGAACAATGTTTTTACGATCGAATACCAAATCACAGGTATTCTTCTTCAAAGAAAAATTGTACCATAATGAATCTTTCACACAAAACTCTCCTGTCATCCGCTTTGTATTCAAACTGAAAGAAGCCGGTTCTTTCTTTACAGGACTCTGATAAATAGTCTGATAAGGTCCGGCCAGTGGTCCATAACACAAAGCATTACCCTTCGCTTGTCTGTGTACAAAGACAATAGACCGTCCCTCATTGTACAAAGTATAATAGCCAATACTGTCAATCTGGAAAGCAGTGCCGGTTTTGATATTACGAACCACTAAACGATCAAAAGAAGGAACATGATTGATTGTATCTTTCGGAACGTTTGTTACTGAAACCGAATAAGGAGTCCCATTTACCGGTCGAAAAATTTCTTTATACGCCCATTCGGTCTTTACACCTGAAGGCAACTCCATCAAAATTGTTTTCATATTTCCCACAGAGTCCGCCTTCTGATAAGAAAGAGCCTGATCCGAATTATAAAAATCTATGTTTTCCACATCATCCAACAAAATCTCCTTACGGGTACGTGTATCAAACAAATGCAAAGTGTTTGCCTCTTTGTTTTCAGGATTATATTCCATAGGAGAAATCCGATAGGTTACCCATCGTCCTGTCGGAGAAATATCAGGTGATTCGACACGTTTCCACGACATACAGGCTTCAATATCTAGCGGTTTCTTCTGTGCATGAGCATCGACATTCGGAACAAAACCGATTAACAACCCTACCATTAATCCGATTCCCATTTTTGTCCGCTTCATTTTATCTTCTCCTTTCATCTTTTATCATATCTTTATTCAAATCAACATCACAATCCGCCGAATTGTCGTACAACAACAAACGTGCAAAATGACGCCACATTTTATGCTCAAAAAAGCTCTCGGACTCACCGAAGAATCCATGAGTACATTTCGGCAGCACAAACATATCAAAGTTCTTGTCCGCTTTAATCAAAGCATCTACCAGACGTAAAGTATTGGCCGGATTCACAGTCTGGTCTATGGCACCGGTAAACAACAGCAATCCATGCTTGTAATTCTTCGCCAGTTCCTGATTCGGACGCACACGTACACTATAATCATACGTTTTGCTTTCTACTCCCAAACTGTCTTTAGTCGTTGTCACCTTCTCATCTACACCATAATGAATCTCCACGAAACCTTTATTGTAAATACGATTGTCATGGTTACCAGCCGATGAGACAGCAGCCGAATAAAAGTCCGGATAAGTGCAAATAGCAGCAGCCGACATAAATCCGCCGCCTGAGTGACCGTAAATACCTACCTTAGTAGCATCTATAAACGGATAGCGGGCAGCCAGTTGCTCAATAGCATATTTATCATCCGCCAGCGGATAATCACGCATATTGTTATATCCGTAGGTGTGATAAGCCTTTCCACGCATCGGAGTACCGCCTCTGTGCCCTACGGTAATTACAATAAATCCCAATTGAGCCAAACGGGTATTATAAACATCATTTATTGTAAAACGAGTCGGCACATACTCGAAGAACGGCCCCGGATAAACATTCGAAATGATAGGGTAAACTTTCGTCGAATCAAAATCGGCGGGCTTCCACATCACACCATAAAGGTCAGTTACTCCGTCGGCTGCTTTTACTTTAAAACGTTCCGGAGCTTTCCAGCCCATTTCATAGACAGGTTGCAAGTCTGGTTTCTCCAATGTCATGATTACCTTCCCATTCCGGTTACGAACCACATTTACCGGCTCCTGCGACACAGTAGAATATGAATCTACCAGATAGCGACAGGACGGAGAGATACTGACTTCGTGTGACGCATTCTCCGGCGTCAACAGACGGAGTGCATTCGGACGATCCAAATGAGCTTCATAAAGAATATAGTAATAAGGGTCAATTCCTTTCTCCCGTCCGTAACCATAGAAATACATCTTGCGTCCGATAGTATCAATCTGCGCAACCGGACCGGCTACCCAAGTGCCGTCTGTCAGTTGATTTTTCAGGTTTCCTGTTGCTGTATCATACAGATAATAATGCCCCCAACCGTTACGTTCGGAACGGAACAGGATTTCTTTTCCGTCATTCAGGAAAGAAACATTACGCATCTGATAATCGAGATACGGCTTATTTTCTTCATGAATCACCACACGCACTTTTCCGGTCTCTACATCCACTTCGCAAATATCCGACTGGTTCCATGTACGGTTATAACGTTGGAAGTACAAGCGTTTTCCGTCTTTTGACGCATACAATACATCAATATACTGATCCGGCCAACGATTGATATCCACCTTCTTAACTTCCCGCTTGTCTATATCTCCCAACAGTAATTCATATTGAGTCACGTTTTTATCGCCGGCCAATTCGGCTTTATAAGGAATCAATTCAGGAGAAGGCTTGGATAAAGAATTAATAACCCACAAGTCACGAACCTTTCGGTTGTCTTCACGGACAGCATAGAAACGGTGGCTTCCCGGAATCCAGTGAGCTGATTCGGCTCCGAAACGACCTTCCATCTTACCTTCGTCTTCACGATTGAATGTATAATCCGGCATACCGTCCGTCGTCAATTGAACCGGGATTGTATCCTGTCCCTTTTTCGGGTTTCCAACGAAATACAAATTATCCTTGCTGGCGTAAAGAAAATACAAGCTATCCGGAGAATATTTCATCCAATACGGGTCGCCAGTCTTATAAGTCGGCTTCTCATCAAGTTGCTTCAATTCTTTCGTATGGATATTGTATGTATAAAGTCCACTGTCAAAATCAATACGAATAGTTTCGTTGTCTTCCATAAATGTGAAAGACAAATGCGGATCTGCTGAAGAATAGGCTTTCTTAGTATATACTGCAATTTTGCTCAATAACTCATCCGTATCAAACAACAAGCATTTCTCCTTTTTCTTCGGATTAACATAATAGTATTTCTTCCCTTCACGTGTTGTAAAGGAGTAATAAAAACAATCCGTATCATTGATAAACCTCGGCCTGACTTCTGTAGAATACTTAGCTATAGGGTTCTGCTCCAACAAACGGAACTTTTCCGCTAACTGATAATTCGCTTTTTGTTGTGCACCAGTAAGGTTGCATGATACTAAAGCAACTGCCAAGCACAAACATCTAAAGAGATAGTTTTTCATAAAATCTTATCTATTGTCTTATTTACTACGGTTAATATCTCCCCAATAGTCTGCACGGGCATCACCTAGCAAATGTTTGGCAAAGAAACGGTACATTTTCTTCTCAAAATACTTATCGGCAGAACCGTACCCATGACCGGCTCCGGGAATGACAAGCATATCAAAATCCTTACCGGCCTCAATCAAAGCCTGCGCCATACGGTATGTATGTGCAGGATTCACGTTCTTATCCATATCTCCAGTGACAAGCATCAAGTGTCCTTTCAAATTTTTGGCAATCTCAGCATTCGACTTTACGCTAAACTTGTATTCATAATCTTTAGTCTCATTGCCCAAACTGTCTTTCACCACTTTCTCTACTTCTCTTACACCGTTGTAACATTCTCCCCAACCACGATTATAGATACTGTTATCATGGTTCCCAGAGCAAGAGACAGCTGCCGTATAAAAATCAGGATAAGTACAGATAGCAGCTGCAGCCATAAATCCGCCACCGGAATGTCCGTAGATACCAACTTTCTGACCGTCAATAAACGAGTGACGTTGAGCCAACTGCTCAATAGCATATTTGTCATCTGCCAACGGATAATCACGCATATTGCCGTAACCATAACGGTGATATGTCTTTCCCCGCATCGGAGTATCTCCCCTATGTCCTACAGTGATTACAATAAAGCCAAGCTGCGCCATACGAGTACAATAGCTATCATCCAACGTAAAGTTAGTAGGTACAAACCCAAAGTATGGCCCCGGATAAACAACCGAGATAATCGGATATTTCTTTTCCGGATCAAAGTTAGACGGCTTCCACATCACTCCATACAAATCTGTAACATTATCGGCAGCTTTCACCACAAAATTTTCCGGTTTCTTCCAGCCAGCAGCATATACTTGACTTAAATCAGGTTTTGCCAGCTCCATAATCACCTTGCCGGTATTATCCTTCAATAATATCTTCGGCTCCATATCGACTCTTGAGAATGTATCAATGAAGTAGCGCTTAGACTTCAAAAAGATTACCCGATGCTGCCCGTCTTCTTTAGTGAGTAGAGTTGCTCCCTCGCGATCCATATTGGACTTATACAAACGATAGTAAAACGGATTGATCTTCGGGTCATCTCCATATCCATAAAAATAAACCGTACGTTGCAGCGTATCAATAGCGGCAATATGTCCGCTTACCCACGGTCCTGAAGATATCGCATTTTTCAGGTTCCCTTGACCGTCGTAATGATAATAGTGTCCCCATCCAGTACGTTCGGAACGAAATAGAATATCTTTTCCATCATTCAGCACTTCCACACTACGTGCATGCGGATCACGATAAGGCTTATCCACCTCATGAATCAGTTCTTTGACTTCCAAGGTAGAGGTATTGACCGAACACACATCAACCTCATCCCATGTACGTTTGGTACGTTCAAAAAAAACATACTTGCTATCCGACGTTACATTAAAAGGCATCACATACTGGTCATTCCACTTCTGTATCTTCGCTTTTCTCGCAGTCCGTTCTACAATATCAATGATTACAAGTTCATTCTGGGTTACATATTTATCTCCCGGAAATTCATACTTATATTTCTTCAACTCCGGCTTGTCCGAAATCGAGTTAATCACCCAAAAGTCACGCAATTTCCGATTATCATCAAGCACAATATATGCATGCCGGCTATCAGGACACCAACGAGCATTAGAAGGAACTTCACCATTCTCCCCCGCATCATCCTCACGAGCATACGAAAAATCAGGGACTCCGTCCGTCGTCAATTGCACTTCCGTAGTATCTACTCCCAATGCCTTGTTGCCCTTCACATACAAGTTATGGTCTTTCGCATACAGTATGTACTTCTTATCCGGAGAAAAATTCATCCATGAATATATCGGCTCGGCATCTCTGTCATCTGCCTTTTTCTCCTGCACCTCTTTCAATTTACGGGTAATTCGATTGTAATCATACTTTTTCGACCTGTAACTGAATAGAAATGACTTTTGATCTTTTGCAAACTTTAATTCTGACAGATCCAATCTTACCGAATTCACAACCTCATGAGTTAAGCCGGAAAGCAACATAGCCATTTCTTCGTTATCGAAAAGTAACTCCTTCTTTCCCTCCTTGGGGTTGACATAATAGTAGTGTTTACCTGCCGAAGTCGTAAAATCAAACCAGAAATTATCCGTATCATTGATTTCATGCGGATAAAGGGACATACTATTATTAGACAGTTTTCCCCCTAATGTAAATTCATGAAACTTCTCCGCCAATTCATAATTAGCTTGTACTGTATCATGCCCAGTAGAAGCCTGTCCCCATCCTTGCAATGCAAGAGTAAAAGACAAGCTGCCGGCAATAAAAAGTTGTTTTAATACCATAATGGTTATTTATTATCAAAAAATCGCTTTTAAAGCTCTTCTAGAACGCAAATGACATATAATCCATACCGCGTCCCAGTTTATAAAGGACATCTACTATTTTACCAAATGTCTTGTTTTCTTCCGAAGTGGTTTCATTCGGGAATTGTTGTTTAAGAGAAACCGCCGTACACGTCCCATCTTCCAATCTTGTTTCTACAACACTGTATATATAGAAACTTCCGTCTTCCAAAGCAACTCCTAATTGCCCGGCATAAGGATACTTCTGTTTATATAAGTTAGTGGTTACATCCATACCCGACAACGTCTTAACAGCCGCAGGTAACGGTTCCCCCAATGGCATCAATTCACCTCTATATTCCACATCTCCATAAGCATCCCAACCATATTGATAATAATAAAGTTGGTTTCCGCTGGCAATGACCGCATAACGCTTGTTTCCAAAATTAGCCATACCACGATAATCATTGATAAGGCCCAAAGAAGCCTCGTAATACCAACCTTCCAGGCAACCAACATACCTTCTTTCAGCCTCCAGTCCGAAATAACGTAATTCATACACCGATGTTGCTTCATCTTTCAGCAGAACTGTCCAATATGGTTCAGCCGATGTTATATCATTCCCAGAGTTGTATGGAGCGGGTAATGCATCCACCACAGTCTTCTCTATATTCGAGAAATGATCTTCTCCACTCGGATCAGTGATATTATACATATTTCCACTTGTATAGCTGGAATTTTCAGTAATCACTGTACCATTAGTAGCATATCCCATATCCAAGATTCCCACCAATGAATTATCTTCTTCCGTCAATGCAAGCATCACATCTGTAATATTGTTATTAAACTTGTAGGCTTGGAATAAACGACTGAACCGAGTATTATTATTCAATCCTATGGGCATATAAGTACCCGCATGAAAATCCGTTATATCCGCCTTTTTTTCCCAATAAATCAATCCATTCTCGTCCAGTAGTGCTTTGGATGAAAAAGTCATAGCAGCTTCTACCGGAGAAAAATCAGCTGGGATATCTCCGTGAAATTCTTCATCCGTATATACCTCGCGTTCCAACGTATTGCCATTAAGTTCGACCCATCGATCTTGCTTCACCACCAACTCATCATACACGCCAATCCCATACTCGCTATTATAATCCATTTCACCAATATTGTTCATTAACCCTTTCGGATTTGAACCAAGATTGGAGACAATATCACGTTTTACTATATGATAAACCAACGAATCGCGAGTAAACGTCTCTCCACCATACGTTACCTGATAACGTTGTGTTGTAGGCACAATGAAATGGAGCACAGATCTCCCACCATCATTCGACAAAATCACCCAGCCACGCTGATAGATAGATCTCACATTAATGGTTGTGGATTTCCCGAACTGAACTCCCGTCTTATTATCTGTTACCGCAAATGTCACTTGATATGTGCCACTCTTTTCGGCTTTAAATGTATAAGTGGGACCTGTTTCGCCTGTCTGCAACTTCTTATCTACATACCATTCATAGCTGACATCCGGTGTAATACTATCTATTGTAAACTTAAAAGTAGGTGCCAATACCAATTCTTCTCCTTCTATCACACTATAATCCAAATTAAAGTTCTCAAAATTGAGTGCACCACCTTGCATTTCATTTATCAGCTTGTAGTTATAGTTGTTATCATCATCCAAGCAACTGGAAACAACTCCGACTAAAACTACTATCACTGCATATATTCCTAATTTTTTCATACTTTGCAATTTTATAATTTACCCTGCCACTTCTACAGTAATCACATTATTATTCTCATCTTTCACCCAATCTTTCATATCCTTTCCTGCGTTCATCTGCTTCAAGGTATTCTTCAATCTCAATGAATATTTACGCAACACCTGCTTGTTCTTTCCATCAAATACCATATCATCCTTTTTCAACTCGTCCAAAAACATCTGATACTTTTTTTCTGAGTACTCACCTAAATAATACCAATCAACCGAATTTCCTGGATTTTCCTCCGTCCCAGCATCGTTCACCGACCACCAGTCGGGCTTAAACAAACGATCGGTAACAGAAATGAGAGCACGCGAATACAAATAATCACCTTGTTTCACTGTATTTGCTTCTACAACCTGCAACGCTAATATCTTCGTTTCTGTCCTCAATATCGGATCATTCTTCAATGTTACATAAATAGTATCCGTAAGCAATCCTTTTCTAATCTTACAATCTGCAGGCAATACATACAAATTAGCCGGCAAAGTAGTACGTTCGACATCTGCAATTATATTGAAATGTAAATCTTCATCCTGCATCTGCCCATAAACAGAAACTTCTATCGGTATCTCAGCATCCTCACCTTCATTATACATTTTAAAAGATACTGTAGTAGTATCCTTAGTCATATCGTTAACGAATTTCAAATAGGCTGTGTCGTTGCTGCTGACCAACAATCCCTTCTCTTCACATGAAGCGAGCATCAGACATACGCTGTAAAACAACACTCCCCATATAGCATATCTTTTCTTCATTTTCGTTTCTTTTAAGTAGTTATTCTAAAATAGTATCACACTTAAATGTTTGATTCCGAATCGGGCTTGGGTAATATCATATTTTCGTCAGTTGGTAACACGGGATTACTATAATAAGAACTGGCAGGCATCGTCCTATTCAACCGTTTATACATATAGAAAATCTGTCCTTCACCTAAGAACTCACGACGGGCATCATTTACCAGCAAGTTTATAAACTCTGACTTATTTGTGACATTATCAAATTTCTTTGATACTCCTCTTCCTTTCTTTACCAATTCCAAATACCCCTGCGCTTCTTGGGGATTAGTATCAAAAATTGCTTCAGCGGCAATGTAATACACTTCAGACATACGTATCATAGGAATTGTCTGATTATTTGTTATTCCGACAGTAGTACTCTCCGTCTGTTTGTAATATTTCAAGGTACGATAATAAAATCCATAATACTTTTCTTCCAGTTGATACTTAAACCGCCAGTCACTGTCTTTTTCATCTCCATACAATTCTTTTGCCACCTCACTATCAAGACACAGATAATGTTCCTCACTAGAGCCATCGGAACCATGATTTATTTCCAGATCCCATTCCACCAATTCCTTGGGGGAATAAAGCCCAAAAATAATATCATTATACATCTTCATATTTCCATTCCTGAAACCGGATGAACTGGTTGATGCTTTAAAATAACCTGTTTCACTTTCTTCATCAATGATTTTTTTGGCTTCTGCATAAGCTTCCGCATTCTTTCCTGCATACAAATAAACACGAGCTAGTTCTGCTGTTACCGCATAATAATTCAAACGATATCCCCTAGATCCAGCAAACAGGCTTTGTGAAAGCTCATTGATGTCAAATCTAGAGTCTGTGCCCATTTTGGATTCTTTATCGACTTCCCCCAATATACGCTGTGCTTCCTTCAGATCAGCAATAATCTGTTCCAAACAATAACTAACCGTCTGATGATCGTTAACATAACTAGGATAAACATTGACATAAGGAATAAAAGTACGGTTATCTTCTCTGAAACCAACAGATGAAGGAGACGGAGCATAAATACGAAGCAAATCAAATTGTACAAATGCACGCAATCCAATAGCTTCTCCCAAAATCATCTGACGTTCACCGTCAAGCCCGTAAAAAAGACTAGGGTCAGCTTGAGCAGCTTGCTGAGCCAATTCATTACAATTGGCAACCACATTCCAAGCAGCATTCCACATTGCATCAGTAACAGGAACCAATTCGGTATTTTTAAAAGCAAGATTTGCAATCTTTCTCATGGGGGTACCACCAGCTATACTTGGAGCTTGTTCTATGTAATAAGCCTGTGCCCAGGCATCCAGAATCCCCCAAGTAAGGTTACTTCCATACAAATCGAAAGTAGCCATTTTCCGGTAAATACCATTCGTCGCTGTACGAAAACCATCACCGGAAGAGAACAAATATTCCTCCTTTATCTCGTCGGAAGGATAAAGGTCCAGCCAATCTGAACACGAAGAAAGAGTCAAGGCTACAAACGCAAAAGAAATAAACGTAGTATATATTTTTTGTATCATAATGGTATACTTAGAATTGTGCTTTAATAGAGAAATCGACCGTCCATGACTTCGGATAGCTTAAGCCTCGCTCCTGACGGATAGAATTCCAGTTAATAAAATCGCGTGTACTTGCTTCCAATCGGAGCATATTCATCCCCAAATGTTTCTTTATCCACTCCCGATTAAAATCATAGCTCAAAGTCAATGCACTCAAGCGCAGATAAGCCTTGTCCTGAACGAAGCGTGAAGTCGGCATAGTAACATTATCAGCATTTTTAATATCTTTAAACTGAGCAATATCTCCCGGTTGTTTCCATCTGTCGGTCAACACACGCAAGTCTACATTTTGATATTGTATTCTAGCGTTTTCCACCCGATCCACCAAGGTCTGGTTATACTCCTGTCCGCCCCATTCGTATTGGAAAGCCGCAAACAAGCTCCATGCTTTATAGGCAAGATTAAACCCAACAGAACCGTTGAATTTAGGTTCAGTATTACCAACAACCACTTCCTGAGTGGCATTCCAAGTATCAGACACACTACCATCACGATTCAAGAATATTTCCTTACCTGTAGTGGGATCAATACCCAAAGACTTCACAGCCCAGATAGAAGTAAGTGACTGTCCTTCCTCATATTGAGAAATAGGTACTCCATATTTAGAATTATATTTACCATACTCTTCATTCACTATATTCTGATAAAACTCTTTTACTCGCTGATTGTAGGCACGTTGTGAATCTGATATTTTCACAATCTTATTCTTGTTGTGTGCCATATTTCCCCACAGAGCCACCAACCAGTCACGATTACGGAATACTTCACCACGTACTTGCAACTCGAATCCCTGATTCAATACTTCACCCATATTGTCTTTATAACTAGAGAAACCTGAAGTTTGAGACAAACTGACATCGTTCACTAAATCGATGGTTTTATCATGATAATAATCCACATCCACTGTCAAGCGCTGATTCAAGAACTGCATTTCAATGCCTACATTAAATTTATCAGTCTTTTCCCAAGTCAAGTCATTATTTCCTAAAGCTTTCAGCACTGCTCCAAAACCAGTTGCATACCATTCATCGAAAAGTGATTCATACATGGTTGTTGCGGCGTAAGATGGGAAACTAGCCTTACCTGTCCGACCATACGATGCACGTACCTTCAATTTATTGACTATCTCGTTTCCTTTTAAGAACTCATAATTATGAATGTTCACTCCCAAACCTCCGGAGAAGAACGGTGCCCAACGTTGATTGGACCCAAAATCAGACGACCCATCAAAACGTACTGAGAAATCAGCCAGATAAATATCATTCCATGTATAGTTTCCGGTAGCCCACGTACTGACCATACGTGAAGTATTTTCGGTACGCGACGGTTTTTCATATATCTCGGCCGCATAATTCGGTGAATGGAATTGTCCGCTCGGAAATCCGCGATAATGAGCATTTGTCGCATCTGATGAGCCGGAAGATGCCTCCCACGCCACAGACAGATTCAAATTATGTTTATTGAAAGAACGTGTATAATACAAGGCTGCATTCGCATTCCAACTCAAATTATTCCCATTATCTACATAAAGGTCACCCAAATTATGCCCACCGTCACGAGGGGAAGCGGTTGTTTTTGAAGATAACGGATCGATGAACCGTTCTCCGCTAGAATACTTGCGGTTCACACTGAATTGCCCCCTGACGGTCCAATAATCAGTTAAATACCAATTCAAGCTCAAATTATTAGATACTTCATCATAAGCACTCCAAGTATAATTGCCAAGAGTCGCTTCATATAATGGGTTTTTAGCCGTGCGCCCACCACTAACTTGCGAAAATTTTAAATATTCTTTCAATGTACCGTTATCATTATAAGGTGTATCATACGGCTGTAGAATAGTATAATCACTAAAAGAACCATAAGGCGACTCTTTAGATTTGGAATGAGTAAACGATACCGTGTTTTTCACTTGTAAAGACTTCATTCGATAATCCAAGGAGAAACCAACACTGTAACGATCACGACCGGAACCTTTCATCACACCGTTCGCTCCATTATAAGATGCATCTACACCCCAACGCAAATTCTGCGTACCTCCTTCTATAAAAAGACTGTGTTTATGATCGAATGCATTTCGCAGAGGCAATACCATCCAGTCAGTATCCACACCACGTTGAATCTCAGCAAACTTCCGGTTGTAATCATAGATCTCAGTACCAAAATCATTATTATCGAAAAGTCCGGCAAGACGTTCCATTTCCAGTTTCTCCGAAGCGTTCGCCAAACTATAGTCGCGCAAATCGGGCATTTCCAATGTACCGGTGAAATTGTAAGAAACACGAACTTCGCCCGGTTTCGGAACAACCGTAGTGATTACCACCACGCCATTAGCAGCACGCGAACCGTAAATAGCCGTAGCAGCAGCGTCTTTCAATATAGTCATACTTTCTATGCGGCTAGGATCCAAGTCATATACCTTTTCGATGCTAACCTCAAATCCATCCATAATAAATGTAGGAAGATTCGGATTATTTTCCAGATTCGATTTGGTCAATTGATTCTTATCCAAATCTCTGACACCTACTCCTGAACGTCCACGAATATACATTTCAGGTAATGCGTTAGGATCGGAACCAAATTGCGTATTAGTCATCAAGCGGAAAGAAGGATCAAACGACTGCATGGCATCAAGCACATTTGTCTGTGACACCTTACGCAATTCATCACCTGTTATTTGCGTAGAACTACCCGTAAAACTGGATTTACGGATATTACTATATCCTGTAACGACTACATCCTCCAATGTTTTCACATCGTCCACCATAGTAATCTCAATCATCTTCTTGCGTGTAGCATCTACCTGAAGAATCTGCTTTTTCATACCGATAAAAGAGACTTCCAAAGTCACTTTGTCACTTTTCACATCCAGCGTAAACTCACCTTCAATATTAGTAGAAGTACCCGTACGAGTACCTTTCACAATAATGCTGGCTCCTGGTATCGGTTCCTTATTCGAATCAATAACCGTACCATGGATGCGGTTGTCACGCTTCTCGGTCTGCAATTTACGGACAACAATAATACCGTCTTTCACCACATAATCAAATCCTTGAGGATTTAAAATTAACTTCAGAGCGACTTCCCATTTCTCATTTTTTGCATTAATTGATACCGGAGGAACACCTTTAAACATTTGTGAATTATACAACATATTCACTCCTGTTTGTTTCTTCACTGCATCCAAAACTGTCTCGATAGAGACATTATGCAGATTCAAAGTTACCGTCTTATCCTGTGACGGTAGAGCCCATGTGCTAAATGTGCAACACACTGCCACTAAAAAACATAGCAGCCATCGTTTTTCTCTCATAAATTAATGATTAAACTTTACCTAATATTCTATTTACTCTTAATCTTTCATTCTATCGTATATCAATACTTTCCGACCACTGATTTTATAGGTCAAATCACCTGTCAGTTCTAATGCATCCAGGAATGAATTGATCGCTCCGTTACGCTTCAAACTGCCACTGTAAGTTATATCCCGCAAATCCGGTGTTTCATAATAAACTTGTATATCATACCAGCGTTCGAACGTCTCCATAATCTCCCCTAAAGAACGATTTTTAAAGTTGTACACACCGTTTACCCACCCGATATATTCATCCAAGTCGACGGTACGTTTTTCTGTACCATTGGCAGAGACTGCCGCTTGTTCACCCGGCTGAAGAGTTACCGTTCCTACATTCGGTGCAGAGAATTGTACTTTTCCATGTACCAATGTAGTGTAACAAACAGAAGCATCGGTATAAGCATTCACATTAAATGCCGTGCCAAGCACCATCACTTCTCCTAGATGAGTTTGTACCACAAACGGATGGGATTCATCCTGTACAACCTCAAAATAAGCCTCACCCTCCAAAACTACAGTCCTGCGTTTACCCGCAAAGCGTACCGGATAAGTCAGCTTGGAACCAGCATTCAAATAAACTGTCGTTCCATCGGCGAGGATTACAGTATTTTCCCCTCCACGTGGTATGACAAGTTCATTTGACTTGACTGGCTTCTCTTCGACGTTTTTCTCTTCGTGTTGTGTTGTGACGGTTGGCTCATATGACAGCACTCCTTCCTTATATTTTACCTGGACGCCATCTACTATTACGTCAAATTCTTCCTTACGCACATCAATAATGCTGCCATCGGGTAAAGTCAATTGTGCCTGTTGAACTCCCGGCTGAATCAATGGTCTGCTTTCCTCTTCAATCGAACCATAATTCGACATATAGAAAGATAAACCGATTACTAAAAAAACAACAGCTGCTGCAACAGACCACCAAATCCGGAAAGCACGAGGCTTCTTTATTATCGCCGGTTCCGTTTGTCCGATTTTCTGAAGGAAAGATTCATAGGCTTTCTTTGATGAATAATTTTTATATTCTTCAAATGCAACTCTTAATGTCTCGCCATTCTGCAACTGTTCAAACACTTTTTGTAAGTCCGGGCATTCCGCCAATCGCTTTTCAAGCTCTTGCTGTTCCGATTCGTTAGCTTCTCCTAAAAGAGCTTTTTTCATTAAAGCGGCATCTTGATATACATTTTCGAACTTCTTCATCTTATTTCTCCTTTTTAAATTAAACATTGTTTAATTTGCTTTATTATAGATATACATAACTCATAGAAAGGGGTGACAAAAAGATGATATTTTTTTGAGATAAGAGCGTAAAGAAGAGGATTTTAGGGACAAGAATATAACATTATGTCACAATTTGAAAGAAATCTATTCGCTTTTAACAAAGAAAATAAATCTTAAGCAATCAATAAAAAGATAAAGAAGTATCAATTTGACTTTTTTATCTTTTTAGAGAAATAAACAAAGAATTATAGAATGTACAGAGTCGCCCAGTCTCTCACGAAGGAATTTATAGCTACGGGTCTTTTGAGTTTTAACAGTATTGATACTTATTTCCAAACGTTCGGCTATCTCTTCCCATGTATATCCTTCGATTCTCATTAAAATGATCCGGCGTTGTTCGGCCGGAAGTTCTTCGATATGGCAATAGAGCTGCCGGATAATTTCTTCTTTTACCGTTAACGCATAGATTACGTCTTCATCCTCCACGTCTTCTTCCTCGGCGAGAGAACTTAAAATAGTATCATGAATCTGATTATTGCGTATATATAATAAAGTATTATTATAGCAGGCGCGATAGAGATAATTTGTGAGCTCTTTGATATCGGAAAAGGTACGTTTACCTTCCCAAACAGAAATGAAAACTTCCTGAACCAGATCTTCCACTGCATCCGGAACGGGCAATATTTTGGCGACATAAGCGCATAGAGCAGCATAAAAACGATCGTAGAAATCGCCCCATATCTTTTCATCCTTCCGGTTGACTCCTGCTACTATGATGTCAATCTTATCGTCCATACTGTCACTCTACCTATCAAAAAACGAAACAGATTTCCCTGAAATCGCTATAAACACTTACTATAGCGGCATTTATAAATGCAAATATATTGTTTTTTTTCAGAAACGCAGGCCCAACTAACCTACAAAATAGAAAATAAAAGGCTTCTCTCTTCTAATCAAAAAACACAAAGTCCTCTATCACCTATCACCGTACCTCTCCAATCGGCTTATTCATCGTACATTGAAGCATGGTGATAGGTTGAAAATAATCTTTCACCTAACCTATCACCTATCACCACCTATTTCGGTCAATATAAGACGCAGAATACGGCAGTGATCTACTAAAGGAAACGGTAAAAGAAAGCTTTTTAGTCAGTTCAAACGGCCTAAACTTTAGTCTTCTGCCTTCAAACAAGTTGTTCCCCAACCTAAAACTATTTGTTTCAAGGCTTGAAACCATAGTTTCCATGCCGTTGGAACTATGGTTTCTCGGTGTTGAAACTACAGTTTCCCAATGCCGAAACTTTAGTTTCACGATACGAAACCTTTGGTTTCAAACCATGAAACACTTTTTTTAAAGGCATGAAATCAAACTTTCCCAACATGATTGAGAGTAAAGTGCTTACGAGATATATTTAAAAGAGGCATAAAAAAAGAGCGAATCATTCCGCTCCACCTTTAAAGAATCCCCATAAATGGGATTCTTCTTTTTTCTTCATTTTCATTTACTCGTTACCTAAAAACGTCTTTTTCCTAATACCTAATCAAAACAATCCTTTTCCTAAAAACTAATCTTAAAATCTAATACCTTAATTTTATAAACTAATACCTTTTAATTATAACCTTTTTTCTAATACCTAAAATATAAGTAGTTTCACAACTACACTGCAAAGGTATAGCTGTTTGCGAAAACAACAAAGTCCATGATACTAAAAAATACATTTGGGCTTGTTTTTTTGACTTATGTCAAGACATGAAGCAAATTTTGAGTGTAAACCTCACATTTATTCTGACGATAGCCTCTATTTTGAACAAATTCTCCATTTTGCTTTCTAGTTTCATCCATTATTGAGCAAACAAGTAACTAATAAAAAGACAGCAAAACAAGGCATAAAAAAGCATAATATCACTATTTTTCACAAAAGCGCACGATTACTAAACTCGAAGAATAGTCAAATCTCGAACAATCTGCATATTTCTAATCCAAAATTACGGCGTTTTTTTCAGTTAAGCCGGATTCCTCCCCGGATTTTCAGAAGCAAAAACAGCTTGAAGATACAAGTCTCACAACTTTTCTGTAACTTTGCAGCGTTTGATAATAAATAAGATAGGAATGGATTTTAAGTACGACGTAATTGTAATTGGTGCCGGACATGCTGGTTGTGAAGCAGCGGCAGCCGCTGCTAATTTAGGTTCCAAAACTTGTCTCATCACTATGGACATGAACAAGATTGGACAGATGAGTTGCAATCCGGCTGTAGGAGGAATCGCCAAAGGACAAATTGTACGTGAAATAGATGCACTGGGTGGACAGATGGGATTAGTGACAGATGAGACTGCCATTCAATTCCGAATTCTAAATCGCTCGAAAGGTCCAGCCATGTGGAGCCCCCGCGCCCAATGCGACCGGGCTAAGTTCATTTGGTCCTGGCGGGAGAAACTGGAAAATACACCCAACCTTCATATCTGGCAAGATACCGTATGTGAACTGCTCGTTGAAAACGGTGAGGTCACCGGATTAGTCACCGCATGGGGCGTCACCTTCAAAGCGAAATGCATTGTGCTCACCGCAGGGACTTTCCTCAACGGACTGATGCATGTAGGACGTCATAAATTGCCTGGAGGAAGAATGGCCGAGCCGGCTTCTTATCAGCTGACCGAATCCATCGCCCGTCACGGAATCTCTTACGGAAGAATGAAAACCGGTACTCCGGTACGAATCGACGCGCGTAGTGTTCATTTTGACCAGATGGAAACACAAGACGGCGAATCAGACTTCCACAAGTTCTCATTCATGAATACTAGCACGCACCACTTAAAGCAACTTCAATGCTGGACATGCTACACCAATGAAGAAGTACACCGGATTCTGCGCGAAGGTCTGCCGGATTCTCCCCTATTCAACGGACAGATTCAAAGTATCGGACCACGCTATTGTCCAAGCATCGAAACTAAAATTGTCACTTTCCCGGATAAAGATCAGCACCAGTTATTCCTCGAACCGGAAGGAGAAACGACACAAGAGTTATATCTTAACGGATTCTCTTCTTCGCTTCCGATGGAAATACAAATTGCAGCATTAAAACAAATCCCGGCTTTCAAAGATCTGGTTATCTACCGTCCGGGATACGCTATCGAATATGACTATTTCGATCCGACCCAATTAAAACATACGTTGGAATCGAAGATTATCAAAAACTTGTTCTTTGCCGGACAAGTAAACGGAACCACCGGATACGAGGAAGCAGGAGGACAAGGATTGATAGCCGGTATCAATGCACACATCAACTGCCACGGCGGAGAAGCATTTACTTTGGCTCGAGATGAAGCATATATTGGCGTATTAATCGACGATTTGGTTACCAAAGGTGTGGATGAACCTTACCGTATGTTTACCTCGCGTGCGGAATACCGTATTCTGCTTCGTATGGATGATGCCGATATGCGCTTAACAGAAAAAGCATTTAAGCTTGGTTTGGCAAAAGAAGACCGGTATCAGTTAGTAAGAAGCAAAAAAGAAGCCGTGGAACAAATCATTTCTTTCGCACGCAACTATTCGATGAAACCGGCACTAATCAACGATGCTCTCGAAAAGATAGGGACAACTCCCCTACGTCAAGGATGTAAGTTGATAGAGATTCTGAATCGCCCGCAAGTGACAATAGGAAATATAGCAGAATATGTTCCGGCGTTTCAACGGGAGCTGGAAAAAGCAACGGGTTCGGACCAAGACCGGAAAGAAGAAATTCTCGAAGCTGCCGAAATCTTAATCAAGTATCAAGGATACATTGACAGAGAAAGAATGATAGCAGAAAAACTAGCACGATTGGAAAGTATAAAGATTAAAGGAAAATTTGACTATTCTACTATTCAGTCTCTTTCCACCGAGGCCCGACAAAAGCTGGCAAAGATAGATCCGGAAACAATAGCACAAGCGAGCAGAATTCCGGGAGTCTCTCCAAGCGATATCAACGTGTTGCTGGTACTTTCCGGACGATAAGCGACAACGTTTCACGTGAAACAAAACATTTAAAGAAACGATATAATTCAATGATTATGAGCAAAGAAACGCTAATCAAAAGCATTCGGGAAATACCCGATTTTCCGATTCCCGGAATCCTGTTCTACGATGTCACCACTCTATTCAAGGACCCTTGGTGCTTGCAGGAATTATCAAACATTATGTTTGATATGTATAAGGATAAAGGGATCACTAAAGTAGTGGGTATAGAATCAAGAGGATTCATCATGGGACCTATTCTGGCAACCCGCCTGAACGCAGGTTTTATTCCAATCCGCAAGCCGGGCAAACTCCCAGCAGAAACGATTGAAGAAAGCTATGACAAGGAGTACGGCAAAGACACGGTGCAAATCCACAAAGATGCACTGGACGAGAATGACGTAGTTCTATTACATGATGATTTACTGGCAACAGGAGGCACCATGAAAGCAGCTTGTGAACTGGTGAAAAGACTAAAACCAAAAAAGGTATATGTAAACTTCATCATCGAATTGAAAGACCTGAATGGAAAATCATTGTTCGGAGATGACGTAGAAGTAGAATCGGTATTGAGTTTATAAAGAATTTGGTTCTATTTGCAGAAAATATGTCAAAAGTAAGCAACTAACCTTTTGAGACGCGAATGACGTGGATGACACGGACCATAAGAATAGGAATCCATATTATCCGCGTCATTCGTGTTTAAATAGCCACCGACTGCGGGTATGCTTCATGTCAGGCACATACTTTTCACCTATTAGCCATCCTAAAACAATTATGAATACAGAACCAGAAAGCAGAGCCAATGAATATTTGAAAGGGATCGTAGCCAACCTTCCCGAGAAACCGGGTATTTACCAATACCTGAACACGGAGGGTACAATTATATACGTTGGAAAGGCCAAAAATCTAAAGAAAAGAGTCTACTCTTACTTCAGCAAAGAACATGAACCGGGAAAGACACGAGTACTGGTCAGCAAAATCGCCGATATTCGTTATATTGTAGTCAACACGGAAGAAGACGCGTTATTGCTGGAGAATAATCTGATAAAGAAATACAAGCCGCGCTACAACGTTCTATTAAAGGATGACAAGACCTACCCTTCTATTTGCGTACAAAACGAGTATTTTCCCAGAGTTTTCAGAACAAGGAAAATTATCAGGAACGGTTCATCTTATTATGGACCGTATAGTCACATACCATCCATGTATGCGGTACTGGATCTGATAAAGCATTTATATCCTTTGCGAACTTGCAGTTTAAACCTAACTCCGGAGAATATACGGGCAGGAAAGTTCAACGTATGCCTGGAATATCATATAAAGAACTGTGCAGGACCATGCATCGGACTGCAATCACAGGAGGATTATCTCAAAAATATCGATGAAATCAAAGAAATCCTGAAAGGAAATACGCAAGAAATCAGCCGTATGCTACTGGAAAAGATGCAGACATTAGCCGGCGAGATGAAGTTTGAAGAAGCACAGAAGGTGAAAGAAAAATTTCTTCTGATAGAAAACTACCGCTCCAAATCGGAGGTAGTAAGCGCTGTATTGCACAACATAGATGTATTTTCTATTGAAGAGGACGAGTCCAATTCCGCTTTCATCAACTATCTGCATATTACAAACGGTGCCATCAACCAGGCGTTTACATTCGAATATAAAAAGAAGTTGAATGAATCAAAAGAGGAACTTTTGACACTGGGTATTATCGAAATGCGAGAACGCTATAAGAGCCAATCCAGAGAGATTATAGTGCCTTTTGAGCTTGATTTGGAGCTAAACAACATCGTATTTACCGTTCCACAGCGGGGAGACAAGAAGAAATTGCTGGATCTTTCGATTCTAAACGTAAAGCAATACAAGGCCGACCGACTAAAACAGGCGGAAAAGCTGAATCCGGAGCAAAGAAGTATGCGATTAATGAAAGAGATACAGCAAGAGTTGCATCTGGACAGACCGCCTTTGCAAATTGAATGCTTTGACAACTCAAACATACAGGGTTCTGATGCTGTGGCAGCTTGCGTTGTCTTTAAAAAGGCTAAACCATCAAAGAAAGATTATCGAAAATACAATATAAAGACTGTTGTAGGACCTGACGATTATGCATCCATGAAAGAGGTCGTCAGAAGACGTTATCAGCGCGCTATTGAAGAAAACACCCCTCTACCCGACCTGATTATCACCGACGGCGGAAAAGGCCAAATGGAGGTCGTTAGAGAGGTGATTGAAGATGAGTTGAACCTAGCGATCCCTATCGCCGGACTGGCAAAGGACAATCGCCATCGCACATCGGAACTGCTTTTTGGATTTCCTCCGCAGACTATCGGTATCAAACAGCAAAGCCCGTTATTCCGTTTGCTGACCCAGATTCAGGATGAGGTGCACCGTTTTGCCATCAGTTTCCATCGTGATAAACGCAGCAAACGACAGGTAGCATCGGCATTAGACAATATCAAAGGGATTGGAGAAAAGACAAAAACAGCGCTTCTGAAAGAATTTAAAAGCGTAAAGCGGATAAAAGAAGCCTCTTTTGAGGAGATTTCCGCTGTGATTGGAGAAGCAAAAGCCAAGACTGTAAAAGCGGGATTGAGCGATGAATCATCAGAAAATTAATAAGAAGTTGGGGAGTAGGCCTGTTATCTTTCTATCACTTTTAGGCACGGATTACACGGATTTCACGGTTGAATTACTAAAAAACCGTGTTATCCGTGTAATCCGTACCCCAATAATAAATCATTAACGCTTTCGGCAAAGCCTTATAATATTTTCCCACCAACACACCGTTTTCTCTTCTGAATTTTGTAAATTTGCCTTTCCTAATCATGAAATAGAATAAATAACAATGAGAATAGTCATACAACGGGTAAGCCATGCGTCAGTAACCATTGAAGGATACTGTAAGTCGTCCATTGGGAAAGGAATGCTGATATTAGTCGGCATTGAAGAAGCGGATGGACAGGAAGACATCGACTGGCTTTGCAAGAAGATTGTAAATCTACGTATCTTCGATGATGAGAATGGTGTAATGAACAAATCTATTTTAGAAGATGGAGGCGAGATTCTGGTTATCAGCCAGTTCACGTTACACGCTTCTACCAAGAAGGGAAATCGCCCCTCCTATATCAAAGCCGCCAAACCGGATGTCTCTATCCCACTCTACGAACAATTCTGCAAAGATTTAAGCGGCGCATTGGGAAAAGAAATAGGCACAGGCACCTTTGGGGCAGACATGAAAGTTGAACTTTTAAACGACGGCCCCGTTACTATATGCATGGATACAAAAAACAAAGAATAATAACCAACCATCAACAATTATGACTCTGGAAGAAGCACAGAAACAAGTGGACCAATGGGTGAAAACATACGGCGTCCGCTACTTCAGCGAGTTGACCAATATGGCAGTTCTGACGGAAGAAGTAGGAGAACTAGCGCGTGTCATGGCCCGCAAATATGGAGATCAGTCCTTTAAAGAGGGAGAGAAAGACAATATAGATGAAGAAATAGCAGACGTTTTATGGGTTCTTCTCTGCATTGCCAACCAGACAGGTGTAGACATAACCACTGCTTTCCGGAAAAGCATGGAAAAGAAAACGAAACGAGATAATAAAAGACATATCAACAACCCAAAACTGAAAGATCATGGAAGAGAATAACTCACAGCCCAACAAGTACAATGCCGCATTGGCAAAGTATAATACCAATCTGAGCGATGCAGATATTCAAGCTCGCGTAGCTGAATTGATTGAGAAAAAAGTGCCGGAAAACAACACGGAAGACGTTAAGAAGTTTCTGTTCAACTGTATTGACCTGACTACTTTGAATAGCACAGACAGTGACAAAAGTGTGATGCACTTTACCGAAAAAGTCAATCAGTTTGACGACGAATATCCTGATCTGAAAAATGTTGCAGCAATCTGTGTATACCCCAATTTCGCAGCCATCGTTAAGAATACGCTGGAGGTAGACGGAGTCAATATAGCCTGTGTATCAGGAGGTTTCCCCTCTTCACAGACATTCATTGAAGTAAAAGTGGCAGAAACAGCATTAGCAATCGCAGAAGGTGCCGATGAAATAGACATTGTCATTTCCATCGGCAAATTCCTAAGCGGAGACTACGAAGGAATGTGTGAAGAAATACAGGAATTAAAGGAAGTTTGCAAGGAACGTCATCTCAAAGTGATCCTTGAAACAGGTGCACTAAAGAGCGCTTCCAACATCAAGAAAGCTTCTATCCTATCCATGTATTCGGGCGCAGATTTCATCAAGACTTCCACCGGTAAGCAACAGCCTGCCGCTACTCCGGAAGCCGCTTACGTGATGTGTGAAGCCATCAAAGAATACCACCAGAAAACCGGAATCAAGATTGGATTCAAACCGGCAGGTGGCATCAATACCGTTAATGATGCGATTATTTACTACACAATCGTAAAAGAACTATTGGGTGAAGAATGGCTGGATAATCAACTGTTCCGTTTGGGAACCAGCCGTTTAGCCAACCTCCTTCTTTCTGACATCAAAGGAGAAGAAATCAAGTTCTTCTAAGTTAAAGGCTACATTAGCAATCAAATACGCCTTACCGCGCTGTTCCCGTACTCCGGGAACCGACGCGGTATTTTTTATTTAAGAAAATCTAAAGATAGTTACAGGAAAATTCAGAAAAATACTTATCTTTGTAAAAGGTTTAGCGATGAAAATATAGCTAATTAGTTATATTAGAGAACGTTTCATTTATTACCAATTCCTGGAATTCGGCAAAATTCAAAGTTATGAATGGTAATAAGCAAACGGGTCTCACGCACCTTCATGTATATACTTTTGTTATATATCGAATGGAGCGTGGGACTGTTGCTTGTATATTCATAACGGCTTGCCGAAGCCTCAGGAAAATACATGGCAACAGTTCTCACGCTTTTCATGAACCTTATGAAGGTATTAGGATGGACGCATATACGAAAACCTTAAGATTCAATCACAACCCTCTGAACCTCATCCTCGGAACAGAGAAAAAGAAGGGGTTACGCATCGGTTATATGGAAGCCGGACTGCAAGGCTTCTATCTCAACTCTATGGAGACCGGAATCCATCCGCTAAAGCTATCCAAACTGCTGGCAGAAGAGTTTCACTGCACCGACAATGAGTCCGTCACCGGACTATTCCAATTCCTTATCAACGAAGGCGACAGAGTCTCCTACCAGATTATGCTCCCCTATTTACTCTCTACAGAGAACATCAACGAGTTCGAAAACATCATTCAAAAGCGTTTTTTCGGGGTGGAACGTTTCATCCGTCAAGGAAAGAATCTATACAAATTCGTGAAATATACAGAGGAAAGAAGGGACCCGATTATATGGATAAATGACTTGGAAAAAGGCATTATCGGATGGGATATGGGACTGCTTGTGAACTTGGCACGCGCCTCCCAAGCATGTGGTCACATCACCAAAGAGAAAGCCTGGGACTACATAGAACAAGCCGACAAATTATGTTCTTTAGATCTTCATACAGCGGAAGAAATAGACAAGAGTTTCCTTTTAGGAAAAGCGATGAAATCGGAAAAGATAGAAGATTGGGACCGGTTGTTATTATGCTATTCACTCCTGGGAAAGTACAGGAAGTAATTATTTTTCGCGGTCTACTACATAATCCAGATAAGACCGGAGAGCTGCACAGACATCGGAATCCGGCAAAGAAGCCAATAGATTGAAAGCTTTTTGTTTATAGCCATTCATAGTCTGAACCGCATATTCAATTCCTCCGTTTTCTTTAATAAACGAAATCAAATAAGCTATTTCATCGAGAGTAGCCGTCCCCTCCTTTACTTTGATTGCAATTTCTTGCGCTTCCTCGTTTTTCGTCGTATTCAGCACATACAAAGCGGGCAATGTCAGCTTACCTTCAAGCATATCATTACCCGTAGGTTTACCAATCTCCTTATTATCAAAGTAATCGAAAATATCATCCTTTATCTGGAAACAGATACCAATATATTCGCCCAGCAAACGGGCAAGTTCAGCTTCCCCCTCACCCACACCTACCGAGAAAGCGGCAGCCTTTGTGCAGGCAGCAAAAAGAGCAGCAGTTTTCTTGCGGATTACATCAAAATAGACTTCCTCGGAGAAACTGTGATTACTTACATTTGAAAGCTGAAGCAACTCACCGTCAGCAAGATCCTGTCCAAGAGTGGACACCAGCTGAATAATACGATGGCTGTTTGTCAATTCAGCATGTACGAGGCTGGTTGCCAATAAATAGTCACCCGTCAACACGGCCACTTTATTATTAAAGATTGCATTTACCGAGAGCTGTCCACGGCGTTCGGTGCTTTCATCCACTACGTCATCATGTACCAGGCTGGCCGTATGAAGGAGTTCCAGCGAAACAGCCGCGTGAAGAGTGGAAGGACATATAGCGCCATAAAGGCGTGCCACGAGCAAAACAAGAATAGGCCGCATCATCTTACCATTCCTCTGCCGTATGTGAGATACGACGCTATCGAGCAATGCATTTGAACTGGAGAGAGAACTATCAAAAAGTTCTTTGAAGTCGCCCAGTTCCGCTTCAATCGGAGTTCTGATAAGTGAGATGCTGTCCATTTATTACACAATTTGAGCACAAAAGTAATAATAAAACGCTTAATACCGTATTTTTTTGTACTTTTACCATGAAAAATTAATTAAATCTATGGATTCAGGTAATAAATTATTTCTTTTAGACGCTTATGCATTAATATATCGGGCGTATTACGCCTTTATTAAAAACCCAAGAATCAATTCCAAAGGATTCAACACTTCAGCCATACTGGGTTTTGTGAACACCCTCGAAGAAGTGCTGAAAAAAGAGAATCCCACTCATATAGGAGTAGCCTTCGACCCCGCAGGTCCCACCTTCCGCCACGAAGCTTTTGAACAATATAAAGCACAACGCGAAGAAACTCCGGAGGCAATCCGTCTTTCCGTACCTATTATAAAGGATATTATACGTGCCTACCGCATCCCTATTCTGGAAGTGGCAGGCTACGAAGCCGATGATGTGATAGGTACGCTCGCTACCGAAGCCGGTCGTCAGGGTATCACTACCTATATGATGACTCCCGACAAAGATTACGGGCAGCTGGTAAGTGACAAAGTATTTATGTATCGTCCCAAACACACAGGAGGTTTCGAAGTGATGGGCGTTGAGGAAGTGAAAGCCAAGTTTGACATTCAGTCTCCGGCACAGGTGATCGATATGCTCGGACTAATGGGCGACTCTTCGGATAACATCCCCGGATGTCCCGGAGTAGGAGAAAAGACTGCTCAAAAACTGATCTCCGAATTCGGAAGTATCGAGAATCTATTGGAACATACCGACCAACTGAAAGGAGCATTGAAAACAAAAGTGGAAACTAACCGGGAAATGATTACGTTCTCGAAATTTCTCGCCACCATTAAAATCGATGTCCCCATCCAACTTGAGATGGATTCTCTTGTCCGTGAAGAGGCAGACGAAAATTCACTCCGTAGCATTTTCGAGGAATTAGAATTTAGAACGCTCATTGACCGGGTACTCAAAAAAGATATTTCCGGAAACGGAATAACCTCCGCCACCGGAAGCAAAGTTACCACTGGAAAAAGCGCCCCCTCTCCTCTTCCACTTTTTCCCGAAGAAGGAGGCGGAATGCAAGGCGATTTATTTGCGAATTTCACGCCCGATGAACCGGGTGAAGCAAAAAAATCGAACCTAGAGACGTTAGAATCGCTCACTCACAACTACCAACTCATTGATACAGAGGAGAAAAGACAGGAAATTATTCAAAAGTTACTTACATCGAAAATTCTCTCGTTAGATACGGAAACCACCGGAACTGAACCAATGGATGCCGAATTAGTCGGAATGAGCTTTTCGATTGCAGAAAACGAAGCTTTTTATGTTCCCGTACCATCGGATCAAGACGAAGCGTTAAAAATCGTAAATGAATTCCGTCCGGTCTTCGAAAATGAGAATTCGTTGAAAGTCGGACAAAATATCAAGTACGACATGATTGTTCTTCAAAATTATGGCGCAACAGTAAAAGGTCCGCTTTTCGATACGATGATCGCTCATTATGTTCTTCAACCGGAACTTCGTCACGGCATGGATTATCTTGCGGAAATTTACCTGCACTATCAGACTATCCACATTGACGAACTGATAGGTCCCAAAGGAAAGAATCAGAAAAACATGCGCGATCTCGATCCGAAAGATGTATATCTGTATGCCTGCGAAGATGCAGACGTAACTCTGAAACTGAAAAACGTATTGGAGAAAGAGCTGAAAGAGAATGACGCAGAGCGTTTGTTCTATGATATAGAAATGCCGCTAGTTCCCGTATTGGTTCATATAGAACGGAACGGGGTATTGCTGGATACGGAGGCCCTGAAACAGTCCTCCGCCCATTTCACCGCCCAGATGGAGCAAATCGAAAAAGAGATTTACGAATTGGCCGGTGAGACTTTCAACATCGCTTCGCCCAAGCAAGTCGGTGAGGTACTGTTTGACAAACTGAAGATCATAGAGAAAGCAAAAAAGACTAAGACCGGCCAGTACGTCACCTCGGAAGAAGTACTCGAAAGCCTCCGGCACAAACATCCGGTAGTAGAAAAGATTCTGGAACATCGCGGACTGAAAAAGCTATTGGGCACATATATCGACGCACTCCCCCAGCTTATCAATCCACGCACAGGAAGGGTGCACACCTCTTTCAACCAGACTGTAACCGCTACGGGACGTCTTAGTTCAAGCAATCCGAACCTGCAAAATATTCCTATCCGAGACGAGAATGGAAAAGAAATCCGCAAGGCTTTCATCCCCGATGAAGGCTGCCTCTTCTTCTCTGCCGACTATTCGCAAATCGAATTGCGCATCATGGCACACCTTAGCGAGGATAAGAATATGATTGATGCTTTCCTTAGCAATCACGATATTCATGCGGCCACTGCTGCCAAAATTTATAAGATCGACCTGAAAGACGTAGGCTCCGATATGCGCCGTAAAGCCAAGACTGCCAATTTCGGTATCATCTATGGCATATCCGTATTCGGTCTTGCCGAACGAATGAATGTAGACCGCAAAGAAGCCAAAGAGTTAATCGACGGTTATTTTGAAACTTATCCGGGAGTGAAAGCATATATGGATAAAAGTATTCAGGTGGCCCAGGAAAAAGGCTATGTGGAAACAATCTTCCATCGGAAGCGCTTCTTGCCGGACATTAACTCCCGGAATGCCGTTGTACGCGGATATGCGGAACGAAATGCCATCAACGCCCCTATTCAGGGAAGTGCGGCAGATATTATAAAAGTAGCAATGGCACGTATCTATCAACGGTTCCAGGCCGAAGGAATACAAGCCAAAATGATCCTGCAAGTGCATGACGAATTAAATTTCAGCGTTCCTGTCAATGAAAAAGAGCGTGTAGAAGAAATCGTCATCGAAGAAATGGAGAAAGCATACCGCATGCACGTCCCCTTGAAAGCAGATTGCGGATGGGGCAAAAATTGGCTTGAGGCACACTAAACCATCAAGTGAATAAAGGCCACCTCAATCAGGAATTGCTATCTTTTAGACATTAATTACATAGGGAGACTCCATCTTATCCAAAGCCTTCCCTTACAAAATAGAAGCAAGTATGGGTAATAACATTATTTAACTCCATATCCAGAAAGCTAGAAAAAAGATTCCTTTTTCGACGAAGTGATTCATTCTATATCCGGCAAATTGACTGCCGGATATTTTTTTGTCACCAATATTGGCAAAAAGCTAGTTATCACCCACCTCCACTCTTGACATTTTGACAATCTTTTATCTTCAAAAATGCATAAATACCAAATTAATATGTAGATTTGCAGCGTAAAACCAATGCATTTAGTAGACAAATGAAAGTATAACCCAAAAACTTAAATAGCCATGAAAGCAAAAGTATCTTTAAAAATGTTCGTTTTATCTGCAGCTCTTCTTGTTGTATCGCTTGCTACTTCTGCACGTAGCTACGATAATCAATTGATTTATAATCCAATCGAAGAGAATGGCATGACAGTGGGACAAACCGTTTACAAAATGGATGGAAATACACTTGCCAACTACATGAAGTACAACTACAAGTACGATGACAACAAACGTATGATTGAAAGCGAAGCCTTGAAATGGAACAATAGCAAGGACGCATGGGAAAAAGACCTACGCATCAATTATACTTATGAAGGCAAGACCGTTACTACGAATTATTATAAATGGAACGCTAAAAAACAAACCTACGTACTGGTACCCGAAATGACCGTTACGATGGATAATACAAATATGTAACATAAACTCTCTCTCATTCTAATATTCTAACAAAAGGATACGCCGCTTCTGCTGAAGAAGTGGCGTATTTCATAATATGAGGTCTACATTACAAAACGAAGAAACGCTCTTGCAGTTCTTTTAGATAACTTCGGGAAATAATCAGATCATTCTTATCGTGAAAAGGCGGATAGAGTTGACAGCATTTACCATCAATCATTGCCAGATAATTAACATTTACAATAGCAGATTGGCTAATCTGTACGAAAGCTTGTGAATAACTGATAATATCTTCTGCTTTTGTATTCCGCTTCAAGTTCAGACAAGTTTGATTAAACAAGACCACCTGCCATTGACGTTTGTCTTTCAGATATTCAAAAAAGCCGATTTCCTCCAGTCGCAAAAGCTTGAAACCTGTCACTGTGCTAATCATAAACATGCCTTGCTGGGGCATCAATGCACTAATAGAAGAAGCAAAAGAAGGCAAAAGAGGAAGCGAAGTAGAGGTCATAGCCTTCCGGTAACGGTCTATAATTACTTTCAGGTCTTCCGCTTCAAAAGGCTTCAGCAGGAAGTCGAAAGCCGACTCACGCAACGCCTGAAGCAAGTATTTGTCATAAGAGGTGTAAAATACGACCTTCATATCCCACAAAATATCTTCCCTTATTTCACTTAATAGATTGAGTCCCAACGTATCCGGAAGTTCCACATCAAGAAACAATAAGTCCGGATGCAACTCCATAATCATCTTTTTACCCTTTGCACCATTCCCTGCGATTCCTTTTACTTCAAATTCACGATAGGGCTCCAATTCCCGGCGCAAAGCATCAATCGCTGTACGTTCATCGTCAACGATAACTACCTTATACTTATCCTCTGTATCCATCATAAATCATAAGAAAAATGAAACGGGATATATACCGACACTTCCGTACCGGTTTGTCCATCGCTTCTGTTGGTTATATCAAAACGTATTTTATCACTCTTATTCTTTGTATTCAATAATTGAACGGTCTGATACAACACTTTCAATCCTGTACCAGTACCCCGTGTGGCGGAAACCACCTGCGGGAGATACCCTCGTCCGTTGTCGGTAACCGTTATGCGAATCCCATTTGTTTCACGGGAAACATATACCATTAGCTCCTTTTTTCCGTCCTTTCCCGCCAGCCCATGTTTAATTGCATTCTCCACCGGAATTTGCACAATCATAGATGGAATCATGATGCGGGCTGCCTCTAATTCGTCCTCCACCGTAATTGTTGCGACAAAATCTTCTCCAACACGCCCACGTTCCAGTTCGATATATGTACGCACGAAATCCAGTTCGTCTTGCAAAGACACGCTCAATTTCTCGGTAAGTTCGAGGCTACGACGGAGATATTTCACCAGTTCCATCAGATTATGTTTCACCTCTTCCGAGCCGTTAAACTGGTTGATTTCACGTCCCAGTACATTAAAAGTAAAATGAGGAGAAATCCGGCTTCTCAAATTCTCCATGCGGACACGGTTGATTTGCTGGAAGAAACGCTGGCGAAGAAACTCCCTTTTTTTACGCATATACCAGACAACTACCACTACCCCTGCCACAAGCAACACGCAGACAAGTACCCAGATAGATACGCTCAATTTGAGCACTCTCATCTCTGCCGCCTGCCGCTGAATCTTCATTTCCTTACGAAGCACTATCGTATCCTGTCGGTAACGCATATCCAATTCGGCAACACGCATCTGTATCCGTTCGCTCCGAATGGAATCGTCCAGATGGCGATCGCGTTTCAGGTATTCATAGGCACGACGGTAATCACCGGTATGCTCAAAATAATGTTGCAGATACTGATTGCGTATAGTCAGCATATTGGCGTCAAGATGCCCCACAGGAGCAGTCCGGGCAATCATAGTCTTCGCTTGGGCTATATTTCCTTTCTTTAATGCCAGTTCAATCATCTGGGTTTCAATGTAATGAACGGCCGAATTATGCTGTATATCGGAGAAAAAACGATAACTTTCGTCCAGGCAGATCTGTGCGGAGTCCAGTTTGTCAGTCAACAAATACAATTCTCCCAGGTTTACTTTGATAAAATTCTGTTCAAATACCATCTGCGGATAAGAAGATACGAGTGCATTGGCCTTGCGCATATATTTCAAAGCCTCCTGATAGTCTTTCCGGTAATAATAATGGTTGCCGCGATTGTTGAGATAAGTCCATTGCTCGCTCACATTCATTTCATTGAAAAACTGTCCGGCCAATTCATAGTAATGATTGGATAAATCGAAATCACGCAGTTCCATGTAAGTCTGCCCCAATCCGTAGTAAACAGGAAATTTCGTGTGCTCGGACAAGTTCAAAGAATCGCAGAGAAAGAGGGCGCGCCGGTAATACGAAGCAGTGTGCGCCAAGTCACTGCAATGCAGATAGGCATCAGCGATATTGATACAAATATCCGGAAGCAGATGCAGTTTTTTTCCTTTCAGGCGATATCCGTAGGCTTTCTTATAGTCGATAATTGCAGAATCGGGACGGTTCAGCTGCATCCACACATTGCCTTCGATATTATAGACATCGGACAATACATCATTCCATCGTGGAGATTGGAGAGATTCAGAAGATTGGGAAGCATTGCGGGAAAATTCTTTTACCCGGCGGTTGTAATAGAGTATAGAATCAAAATCGGAAGAGACAAAAAATGTTTTCCCGTAAAGGGCGAGCAGACGATAATAAACCAAGGAATCTTGCGTCTGCGTCAGTGCCTCAAGCAGTTGTGAGCGGGAATAATGCACATTGGAAAACAACGAATCCTGCACACGAACTTCCAAAGAATCAACCAAAACCTGTTCGCACGAAGAGCTATTGTGATGTCTATCAGCGTATCCGCAACTTAACAACACCAACAGTCCCAACAGCGCAAATAGTCTCATAGCAGTCCTCTGATTCATCAGTCCCCTTTATATATGTCATGTTTTGAATGTGACAAAAATACATTATTTATCCTGAATCCCAGCGAATTTTATTATTTTTTTTAATACCTTTGTCCCCATATAAATATGAGCAACTGACCTAATGAGTCCACTGAACTTCACCCACATTTTGACACAGGCAGTCGATGAGCTATCGGAAAGCGAATCTTATAAAGGACTGTTTCATCAGCACAAAGATGGCGAACCACTGCCCTCTGCAAAAGTCTTGTATGAAATTATTGAGCTTTCACGCTCCATTCTTTTCCCCGGATATTACGGAAATTCTACGATTAACAGCCGGACTATCAATTATCACATCGGTGTAAACATTGAAAAATTGTTTGATTTACTTTGTGAGCAAATCCTGGCCGGATTATGTTTTAGTACTTCCATAGAGGGGAAATGTAACGTCTGCTCCGACTCGAAACGGGAAGAAGCTGCGCGTCTTGCCGCTAAATTCATCAGTAAGTTACCTGCCATGAGAAGGATACTGGCAACAGATGTGGAAGCCGCCTACAACGGTGACCCGGCTGCCGAAAGCTACGGAGAGGTCATATTCTGTTATCCGGCTATTAAAGCGATCAGCAATTACCGTATCGCGCATGAATTGCTGGAACTGGGTGTTCCTCTGATTCCCCGTATCATCACGGAGATGGCGCATAGCGAAACGGGAATCGATATCCACCCGGCCGCCAAGATTGGCACTCACTTCACCATCGACCATGGAACGGGTGTCGTAATCGGTGCCACGAGTATCATCGGAAACAACGTCAAACTATATCAGGGTGTCACACTGGGAGCCAAGAGTTTCCCGCTGGATGCCGACGGAAAACCAATCAAGGGAATCCCCCGCCATCCGATCCTGGAAGACAATGTGATTGTTTATTCCAATGCCACTATCCTGGGAAGAATCACCATCGGGCGTGATGCAACCGTAGGCGGTAATATCTGGGTAACGGAAAACGTGCCCGCAGGAGCAAGAATCGTACAAACTAAAGCAAAAAAATAAAATCAAAAAAATCTATATGAGCGAACAATTCGAGATGATAGCCAAGACTTTCCAAGGACTGGAAGAGATACTTGCAGAAGAACTGACAGCATTAGGAGCCAACGACATTCAAATAGGACGTCGTATGGTTTCATTTACAGGAGATAAACGTATGATGTACAAGGCAAATTTCTGCCTACGCACCGCCATCCGTATCCTGAAACCCATCAAGAACTTTACGGCCAAAGATGCTGACGAGGTTTACAATCAAATACAGGCTATTCCATGGGAAGAATATCTCGATGTGAACAAGACATTTGCTATCGATGCAGTAGTATTCAGTGAGGAGTTCCGCCATTCGAAATTCGTTTCGTACAAGGTGAAAGATGCGATTGTGGACTACTTCCGCGAGAAAACGGGTAAACGTCCGTCGGTACGCATCAACAATCCGGATGTACTTCTGAACATTCATATTGCACAGACTACCTGTACTTTGTCTTTGGACTCGTCCGGAGAATCACTTCACCGTCGCGGTTATCGCCAGGAAGCGGTAGAAGCTCCGTTGAATGAGGTATTGGCTGCCGGCATGATTTTAATGACCGGATGGCGTGGAGAATGTGATCTGATCGATCCGATGTGTGGTTCGGGCACGATCCCTGTAGAAGCCGCACTGATCGCTAAGAATATCGCTCCGGGAGTATTCCGCAAAGGATTTGCTTTCGAAAAATGGGTGGATTTCGATGCGGATATGTTCGATGAGATTTACAATGACGACAGTCAGGAGCGTGAATTTACTCATAAGATTTATGGGTATGACAACAATCCGAAAGCGAATGAAATTGCTACTCACAATATAAAAGCTGCCGGTGTATCGAAAGATATCGTGCTGAAACTGCAACCGTTCCAGCAGTTCGAACAGCCGCAGGAGAAGTCGATTATCATCACCAATCCTCCTTATGGGGAACGTATCTCTACGAATGATTTGCTCGGTCTTTACCAGATGATCGGCGAACGCCTGAAACACGCATTTGTAGGAAACGAAGCATGGGTGCTTTCTTATCGGGAAGAGTGTTTCGACCAGATTGGCTTGAAGGCAAGCCAGAAGGTTCCTTTGTTCAATGGACCGTTAGAGTGTGAATTCCGCAAATATGAGATTTTTGACGGAAAATATAAAGAGTTCAAGAGCCAGGAAGAGGGCGAAGAGAAGAAAGAGGGTGAAGGTGAACAGGCTCCAAGATTCAGAGAAAAAAAAGAGTTTAAGCCACGTCGCGAAGGTGAATTCAAACCACGCCGGGATGGTGAGTCCAGACCTCGCAGAGAGGGAGAATACAAGCCACGCAGAGAAGGTAGCGACTTCAAAGGCGGCGACAGAGATAGAAAGCCACGGGGAGAATTCCGCGGAGGAAGAGATTCGAGAGGGCCAAGAGAATTTAGGGGGAACCGGGAGCCGAGGATTCCGAAGAAGGAAGAGGAATAATTGATTCATAATTAAGAACAATCCACAACACCATATATCTACTAACGCACTGATACTCAATATGAGGTCGCAAATTACGACCTCAAGTTTGAACAACAATAATGTTAAGTAATAGGCGTAGATAGTAAACCAAAAAGTTAGACTAGAAAATGAATGAATTAGTCATTATAGAAAATAAGATATATGAAATCAGGGGACAAAAGGTTATGCTTGACTTTGATTTGGCAGAAATGTATGAGATTGAAACAAAGAACCTGAAACGAACAGTAAAAAGGAATATAAATCGTTTTCCTGCGGATTTTATGTTTCAGCTTACAAAATCAGAAGCTAACTTACTGATAAACAATATAAGGTGCCAAAATGGCACCTTAGAAATAAACTGGTTTAGATATCAGCCCTATGCCTTTACCGAACAAGGAGTCGCAATGCTATCAGGTCTTTTAAATAGTGAAAAAGCCATCGAAGTCAACATCAACATCATGCGAGCCTTCGTCCACATGCGCCAATACCTGCTCTCCCATGCACCCAAACAGGAATTGGAAGAATTGAGAAAAAGGATTGAATACTTGGAAGAGGACATATCCTCCGACAGAGAAAGCTACGAGAAGCAATTTGACGACCTATTCACCGCTTTTGCCAAATTGAGTGCTGCCATTCAAATAAAGCAGACTCCTTTGGACAGAGTAAAAATAGAAGGATTTAAAAACAAATAATAAAGAAAAGAGCAATGAGTAAAATTGGAAAAAGAGCCATTCTGTTATTATTGGCACTACCAATCGGATTCAATGTTATGGCACAAGAAACCAAAAAACCGACGCTGGAAGAACTGATTCCGGGCGGCGAGAGTTACCGCTATGCAGAAAACCTGTACGGGTTGCAATGGTGGGGCGACGAATGTATCAAGCCAGGAGTAGATACCCTTTATTCAATTCAACCCAAAACCGGGAAAGAAACAATGGTTATCACTCGCGAGCAAATCAACAAAGTGCTTGAAGAAAACAAGGCAGGGAAGTTATCGCATCTGTATTCCGTCCGTTTCCCATGGGCAGACAAGCCACAAATGCTATTCACGATAGCAGGAAAGTTCATTGTATATGATTTCAAGAGCAATCAGGTTGTCAGCACTTTCAAACCAAAGGACGGGGCGAATAATGAGGACTATTGCGCAGCCAGTGGAAATGTGGCTTACACGATAGATAATAATCTATATGTGAATGAGAAAGCAGTAACCAATGAACCCGAAGGCATCGTTTGTGGACAAACAGTGCACCGCAATGAATTCGGTATCAACAAAGGAACTTTCTGGAGTCCGAAAGGTAACCTGCTCGCTTTCTACCGTATGGATGAAAGCATGGTGACACAATACCCGCTTGTAGACATCACTGCGCGCGTAGGCGAAGTGAACAATGTACGCTATCCGATGGCAGGAATGACGAGCCATCAGGTAAAAGTAGGGATTTACAACCCCGCTACCGGCAAAAGCATTTATCTGAATGCAGGCGATCCGACAGACCGTTATTTCACCAATATCAGCTGGGCACCGGATGAAAAGAGCCTCTACCTGATCGAAGTAAACCGCGATCAGAATCATGCCAAACTCTGCCAGTACAATGCAGAAACAGGAGAACCCATGGGAGTTCTCTATGAAGAAATGCACCCTAAATACGTTGAGCCGCAAAACCCCATCGTATTTCTGCCGTGGGACCCTACCAAGTTCATCTATCAAAGTCAGCGTGACGGCTACAATCATCTTTATCTCTTTGAGGCAGATGCAGCAAACAAGAAAGGTGAAACCTATAATAGCGCCAACGGTGGCAGTTATTTCCAAGCCGGTAAAGTGAAACAGTTGACCAAAGGTAACTGGCTGGTCAGCGAAATTCTGGGATTCAACACAAAGCGTAAAGAGATCATCTTCACTGCCGTAGAAGGTTTGAGAAGTGGACATTTTGCAGTAAACGTAAGCAATGGCAAAATAAGCCAGCCGTTCGAAAATTGCAAGGAAAGCGAACATAGCGGAGCACTTAGTGCTTCCGGTACATACCTTATCGACCGTTATTCCACCAAAGACCAACCCCGCGTCATCAACCTGGTAGACACCAAAAACTTCAAAGAAACAGCCAACCTGCTGACAGCTGAAAATCCTTACGACGGATACCAGATGCCAAGCATCGAAACCGGAACAATCAAAGCGGCAGACGGCACTACCGACCTGCATTACCGCCTGATGAAACCGGCAAACTTCGATCCGGCTAAGAAATATCCCGTCATCGTATACGTCTACGGAGGCCCTCACGCGCAATGCGTCACCGGAGGATGGCAGAACGGCGCACGCGGATGGGACACCTACATGGCAGGCAAAGGCTATATCATGTTCACCATCGACAATCGCGGTAGCAGCAACCGCGGACTAACATTTGAAAATGCCACCTTCCGCCGTCTCGGTATCGAAGAAGGCAAAGACCAGGTGAAAGGTGTTGAATTCCTGAAATCCCTCCCCTACATAGACAGCGAACGCATCGGCGTACACGGATGGAGTTTCGGAGGCCACATGACTACCGCCCTGATGCTCCGTTACCCGGAGATATTCAAAGTAGGCGTTGCCGGAGGTCCGGTAATCGACTGGGGTTACTATGAAATAATGTACGGCGAACGCTATATGGACACACCGGAAAGCAATCCGGAAGGCTACAAAGAATGTAACCTGAAGAATCTTGCCGGTCAACTGAAAGGTCACCTGTTGATTATTCACGACGATCATGACGATACCTGCGTGCCACAGCACACCCTGTCGTTTATGAAAGCCTGTGTAGATGCCCGCACTTATCCCGACCTGTTTATCTACCCGTGCCACAAGCACAACGTAGCAGGCCGTGACCGTGTACATCTGCACGAGAAAATCACCCGGTACTTTGAGCAGAATTTATAAAACCTGCAAAGTCCACCGCATCCATACGAATCATATATAACAGTATAACTTATAATAGCACAAAGATGAAGATATTATTACTTGGCTCGGGCGGCCGCGAACATGCACTGGCATGGAAAATTGCCCAAAGTCCGAAAGTTGAAAAACTGTACATTGCTCCGGGAAATGCCGGAACAACTGCCGTAGGCGAGAATGTCAACATCAAAGCAACTGATTTTGAAGCCATCAGCGCTTTCGCTCTGAAAGAGAACATTCAAATGGTAGTAGTAGGCCCCGAAGATCCGTTGGTAAAAGGAATCTACGACTACTTCCAGAACCGTCCGGAGCTAAAGCATATCGCCGTTATCGGCCCTTCGGCTCAAGGAGCAGAACTGGAAGGAAGCAAGGAGTTTGCCAAAGGCTTCATGATGCGCCACGACATCCCGACAGCCCGCTACAAAAGCATCACTTCCGCAAACCTCGAAGAAGGTCTTGCTTTCCTCGAAACGCTGGAAGCTCCCTATGTATTGAAAGCTGATGGTCTTTGTGCCGGAAAAGGAGTTCTCATCCTCCCTACGCTAGACGAAGCGAAGAAGGAATTGAAAGAAATGCTGGGCGGCATGTTCGGCTCTGCATCGGCAACCGTTGTAATCGAAGAGTTCCTAAGCGGTATCGAATGTTCTGTATTCGTACTGACAGACGGAGAACACTATAAAGTCCTCCCCGTAGCCAAAGATTACAAACGCATCGGTGAAGGCGATAAAGGACTGAATACAGGCGGTATGGGTAGCGTAACCCCCGTCCCGTTTGCCGATGAAGTGTATATGGAGAAAGTTCGCACCCGCATCATTGAGCCGACCATCAACGGCCTGAAAGAAGAAAATATCACCTACAAAGGCTTCATCTTCCTCGGTCTCATCAAGGTGAAAGGTGAACCGATGGTGATCGAATACAACGTCCGCATGGGCGACCCGGAAACAGAAAGCGTGATGCTTCGCATTCAAAGCGACTTCGTAGAACTGCTTGAAGGCACTGCCGCAGGCAACCTGAACGAAAAAACACTGGTGATGGACCCGCGTTCGGCAGGCTGTGTCATCCTTGTCAGCGGAGGTTATCCCGAAGCCTACGAAAAAGGATTCCCTATCAGCGGACTGGAACAGGCTGCCGCTACCGACAGCATCATTTTCCATGCCGGAACAGCAATGAAAGACGGACAAGTAGTGACGAACGGAGGACGTGTGATTGCCGTTTGCTCTTACGGTGCAACGAAAGAAGAGGCACTGGCACAGAGCTACAAAGTGGCAGACATGATCGACTTCGACAAGAAGTATTTCCGCCGCGATATCGGATTCGATTTGTAATTCAAGTTTCGCACGCAAGTAGCCCTATTCCGCATAGCGTTGAACATCATTGACTTGTCAAGCATTAATAGTTGAGTTATCAAGTATTAATAGTTTAGACGACAATTGTTAATACTTGAGGAATCAGGTATTAACAGCTGACAGGATGGTTGTCAACATCGAGCATGCAGGATATTAATATCCAGAATATCAACCGAATGTACCTATAGAATCAAGAGATAACAAGTAATAAACTCATGAGAAATAAAAGACTACAAAGTCAAGTGACGGCAGGACGGTGGACCCTGCCTGCCGTTATCTTTATCTGCGCCCTGTGCTGGGTGTTGACTTACTTTTTATTTCCCAATTCCATAGCCTCAACCGTACTCGAAGGCAGCCCTTCTTCCTGGCAACCCACCCGTGATTTTCTGCTTCCGGGATGGGCAGACCGGATTGTCAGCTTCCTGATTTATGCAACCATCGGCTACTTTCTGATAGAGTTGAACAATCAGTTCAGCATTATCCGTATGAGGGCATCCATGCAGACGGCTATCTATTTCCTGCTGGTCACCGTCTGCCCGAAAATGCATTTCCTATATACAGGAGATATTGTTGCCCTGGGCTTTCTCATTTCCATTTATTTTCTGTTTAAAAGCTACCAGCAAACTCAAGCTGCGGGTTATTTATTCTATTCCTTCTTCTTTATCGGAGCAGGAAGTATTCTGTTCCCACAGTTCACCATCCTCTCGGTGCTTTGGTTGCTCGAAGCCTACCGTTTCCAGTCGCTCACTCCGCGTAGTTTCTGCGGTGCGCTGCTCGGATGGATGCTGCCATACTGGATGTTGTTCGGACATGCCTTCTTCTACAACGAGATGGAGTTGTTCTACCGCCCTTTCAATCAGCTACTAACTTTCGGGGAATTCTTCAACCTGCAAATCCTCCAGCCTTGGGAACTGGCAATACTCGGTTATCTGTTGGTGATGTTTATCGTCAGTGCCGTCCATTGCATCGCCGCCGGATTTGAGGATAAGATACGCACACGCGCCTATCTCCAATTCCTGATAGACCTGACGATTTTCCTGTTCCTGCTGATTGCCCTGCAACCGATATATTGCAGTGCCCTATTGCCTTTGCTTATCATAAGCAACAGCATCCTGATCGGACATTTCTTTGTACTGACCAATAGTAAAAGTTCGAATGTGTTTTTCATCCTTTCATTGGTCGGTCTCATCCTCTTATTCGCTTTTAATATATGGACGCTTTTATAGATTCAACGATACAACTCCTCATAGAATGGGGACTCCCGGGATTATTCATCTCGGCTTTACTGGCTGGGAGCATCGTGCCTTTCAGTTCCGAACTGGTACTGGTGGCACTGGTGAAACTCGGTCTGCCCCCGATAGCCTGTCTGATCTCCGCCACTTTGGGCAACACAGTAGGCGGAATGACCTGCTACTACATGGGGCGTCTGGGCAAAATCAGCTGGATTGAGAAATATTTCAAGGTAAAGAAAGAGAAAGTAGACAAAATGGTGAAATTCCTGCAAGGAAAAGGAGCATTGATGGCCTTCTTCACCTTTCTTCCCGCCATTGGGGAAGTGATAGCCATTGCACTGGGATTTATGCGAAGCAACACATGGCTCACCATCGTTTCCATGTTTGTCGGCAAACTGATACGCTATATCCTCCTCCTGTATGTGCTCGAAAGTGCCTGGGATGCTATGGCAGGATAGGAAATAAGTATTAGGTAGTAAGTATAAAGTATTAGACGTTAGGCAGTAAGTATTAGAGATTGTATGATGAAAAGGATTATTGAGAAAACCGATGACGGGAGTGCTACCCTGTTTGTTCCGGAATTGAATGAACATTATCATTCAACGAAAGGGGCACGCACGGAGTCTCAACATATTTTCATCGATATGGGACTTAAAGCCTCTTCCGCCACTACTCCGCGTATTCTTGAAATCGGCTTCGGGACAGGGCTAAACGCCTGGCTCACCCTCGAAGAAGCAGAAAGAAGCGGACGGAATATACACTATACAGGATTGGAACTCTATCCGCTGGAATGGCAGACGATAGAGCAACTAGGATATATCTCCAATGATGAACAATTAACAACGACCGACCGGCAACAACCGGCCATCGAATTGTTTAAGCAACTTCATACATCACCTTGGGAGAAAGACGTGCAACTCACTCCACACTTCACCCTACAGAAAGTAGAGACAGACGTTAATAAATGGGTTGAAAACAGAGAACGAACAATAAGCAATGTCAATGATAGCGTAACCAACGCTGAATCACCTGCCCTGAATCCTTCATTTAACCTCATTTACTTCGATGCCTTTGCACCGGAAAAGCAGCCGGAAATGTGGTCGCAAGAACTATTCAACCGCCTCTACGTTTTATTAGATAAAGACGGCATCCTGACCACTTACTGCGCCAAAGGTGTCGTCCGCCGGATGTTACAGACAGCCGGATTCACAGTAGAACGCCTGCCCGGACCTCCGGGTGGTAAACGGGAAATATTACGGGCCCGGAAATAAGAATAGGAACAAGATAAGAAAGAAACCCCGAAATAGAAGAAGTCATGAAAAAACAACTAAAAGATATGAGAACCCTTTTCCTCCTTAGTGCCTGCCTCCTAATGGCAGCCTGCACAGGACGCTCTTCCCAAGCAGGCAACGATGACGAAGCAAAACCGGTGATTACCGTCACCCTGGAACCGCAACGTTATTTCACGGAAGCTATTGCCGGAGATAAATTTAAAGTAGTCAGCATGGTCCCCAAAGGTTCCAGCCCGGAAACTTATGATCCTGTCCCCCAACAACTTGTTTCTCTGGGAGACAGCAAAGCTTATTTCCGCATCGGATACATCGGCTTCGAACAGACCTGGATGGATCGTTTAATGAACAATACCCCCCATATCCAAGTGTTCGACACCTCCAAAGGGATCGACCTCATACTCAACAATGATGACCACGACCACACCCACGGACATAACAGCCACGACGGACATATCCACGCCGTAGAGCCGCACGTATGGAATTCCACCGGTAATGCTTTAATCATTGCAGGAAACACCTACAAAGCCCTTAGCCAACTGGATAAGGCAAATGAAGTATACTACAGAAACCGTTACGATTCGCTCTGCCAGCGCATCCAGCACACCGACAGCCTGATTCGCCGTCAACTCTCCGTTCCCGAAGCAGCCAAAGCCTTCATGATTTATCATCCAGCCCTCTCCTACTTCGCCCGCGACTACGGATTGCATCAGATTTCCATCGAAGAAGGAGGCAAAGAGCCTTCCCCCGCCCATCTGAAAGCCTTGATAGACCTGTGTCAGGCAGAGGATGTACGCGTTATCTTTGTGCAACCGGAATTTGACAAACGCAATGCGGAAACCATCGCGCAGCAAACCGGAACGAAAGTGATCCCTATCAATCCGCTAAGTTACGACTGGGAAGAAGAAATGCTGAATGTAGCCAAAGCCCTTGCGCCACAGGCGGCAACAAAATAAACGTATAAAGAAAGAACCCATCAAGCCATTTCCAACGATGAAACCAATAATCGAAATAAAGAATCTTTCTGCCGGATATGACGGCCGCACTGTTCTTCACGATGTTAATCTAAGCATCTACGAACGGGATTTTCTAGGTATTATAGGTCCGAACGGAGGCGGCAAAACAACGCTTATAAAGTGCATCCTCGGTCTGTTGAAGCCAACGGGAGGGGAAATTATATTCCATACACCTGAAGAGACCCCTGAAGAGACTTCTGCAAAACCATCTGCCAAAAGTTCCCGGCAAAGTTCTTCCGCAAAATCCTCTCCCCTCCTCGGTTATCTGCCTCAATACAGCACCATAGACCGGAAGTTTCCTATTTCCGTGGAAGAAGTGATTCTATCCGGATTGAGCATACAAAAGTCACTCACTTCCCGATTCACTCCCGAACAGAAGGAGAAAGGCAGACAGATTATTTCCCGCATGGGGCTCGAAGGCCTCGAACACCGTTCTATCGGACAATTAAGCGGCGGACAACTGCAACGTGCCCTGTTGGGACGCGCCATCATCTCCGACCCTGCGGTATTGATTCTCGATGAGCCCAGCACGTATATCGACAAGCGTTTCGAAGCGCGTCTTTATGAGTTATTGGCTGAGATCAATAAAGAGTGTGCCATCATCCTTGTCAGCCATGATATCGGCACTGTGTTGCAGCAGGTGAAATCCATCGCTTGTGTCAACGAAACGCTGGATTACCATCCGGATACAGGCGTCACTACCGAATGGCTGGAAAGGAACTTCAACTGCCCTATCGAGCTATTGGGACACGGTACATTGCCTCACCGGGTTTTAGGAGAGCATCATCACCATCATTAAACATAGACTTTATATAGATATCCAGCTATCTTGTTTTAAAATGTATCTTCCCTCTCTGCTGCCTCCCGGAAGAGTGAAAGAGATAGTAAATCACCCCTTTGTTACTTAATATTTCTTACTTTCTTCCTCATTATCCTTACAAATCACTATCTTTGCGACCTCATAATTTGTTTTTAACGAATAAACTACGATAGTGCTAATGAAACAGTACAGAACCGTAAACAACCTTATGGGTTGGCTTACATTCATCATTGCGGCAACCGTCTACTGCCTGACAATAGAACCAACCGCAAGTTTCTGGGATTGCCCGGAGTTCATAACCACCGGCTATAAACTGGAAGTCGGACACCCGCCCGGCGCACCTTTCTTCATGCTGATGGCGAACCTGTTTACTCAATTTGCTTCCGACGTGACTACCGTTGCTAAAATGGTGAACTACATGAGCGCCCTGATGAGCGGTGCCTGTATCTTGTTCCTTTTCTGGAGCATCACCCATCTGGTACGCAAATTGATTATCACTGACGAAAACAATATCACCAAAGGACAGCTTATCACGATTATGGGTAGCGGACTGGTGGGTGCACTGGTCTATACGTTCAGTGACACATTCTGGTTCTCCGCCGTAGAAGGTGAAGTATATGCCTTCTCCTCCCTGTTTACCGCTGTCGTTTTCTGGTTGATTCTGAAATGGGAAGACGTGGCCGACCAGCCTCATAGCGACCGCTGGATTATCCTCATCGCCTATCTGACGGGATTAAGTATCGGTGTCCACCTGCTGAACCTGCTTTGTCTGCCCGCCATCGTATTGGTATACTACTACAAGAAAACTCCAAACGCTACTGCTAAAGGTTCGTTAATCGCTCTCTGCGGTTCAATGGTGCTCGTTGCTGCTGTGCTATACGGCATCGTACCGGGTATTGTGAAAGTAGGCGGCTGGTTTGAGCTGTTGTTTGTCAACGGACTCGGAATGTCGTTCAATTCAGGTGTAGTGGTTTACATCATCCTGCTTGCAGCCGCTCTAATCTGGGGCGTATATGAAAGCTATACCGAAAAGAGCAAAACACGCATGGCTATCTCCTTTATCCTGACGATTGCTCTACTGGGTATCCCGTTCTACGGACACGGAGCCAGCAGTATCATCATCGGTATTTTGGTGATCGCCGCACTGGGACTTTACCTCGCTCCGAGTGTACAGGCCAAGATCAAAGAGAGATGGCGTATCACCGCCCGCACCATGAACACGGCTTTGCTGTGCACCATGATGATCGTAATCGGATATTCTTCTTATGCACTGATCGTTATCCGTTCTACTGCCAACACTCCGATGGACCAGAACTCACCGGAAGATATATTCACACTGGGCGAATACCTCGGTCGTGAACAATACGGAACCCGCCCGCTTTTCTACGGTCCTGCCTTCTCTTCGAAAGTGGCACTCGATGTAAAAGACGAATATTGCATCCCGCGCCAGTCGGAAGCAGGAAGCAAGTTTGTCCGCAAGGAAAAGACTTCGCCCGACGAAAAAGACTCTTATATCGAACTTCCCGGACGTGTGGAATACGAATATGCACAGAATATGCTTTTCCCGCGTATGTACAGTTCGTCACACGCACCGCTCTACAAACAATGGGTGGACATCAAGGGATATGACGTTCCTTATGACCAGTGTGGAGAAATGGTGATGGTAAACATGCCTACCCAATGGGAAAATATCAAATTCTTCTTCTCCTACCAGTTGAACTTCATGTACTGGCGTTACTTCATGTGGAACTTTGCCGGACGGCAGAATGACATACAGGGTAGCGGAGAAATCGAGCACGGCAACTGGATCACCGGTATTCCGTTTATCGACAACCTGCTGGTAGGTAACCAGGAATTGCTTCCGCAAGATCTCAAAAACAATAAAGGTCATAATGTATTCTACTGTCTGCCGCTGATTCTCGGTTTGATCGGACTCTTCTGGCAGGCTTACCATAGCCAGCGAGGCATCCAGCAGTTCTGGGTGGTATTCTTCCTGTTCTTTATGACAGGTATCGCTATCGTACTCTACCTCAACCAAACTCCTGCGCAACCCCGTGAACGAGACTATGCGTATGCCGGTTCGTTCTACGCCTTTGCTATCTGGGTAGGTATGGGAGTGGCAGGCATCATCCGTATGTTGCGGGATTATGCCAAGATGCAGGAACTTCCGGCAGCCATTCTGGCTTCTGTGCTCTGTTTGTTCGTCCCCATCCAGATGGCGGGACAGACATGGGATGACCACGACCGCAGCGGACGCTTCGTTGCCCGCGACTTCGGACAGAACTACCTGATGACTTTGCAGGAAGAAGGCAACCCGATTATCTACACCAATGGTGATAACGATACCTTCCCATTGTGGTACAATCAGGAAACGGAAGGTTTCCGCACGGATGCCCGTACCTGTAACTTAAGTTACCTGCAAACCGACTGGTATATCGACCAGATGAAACGTCCGGCCTACGATTCTCCGTCACTCCCTATCACTTGGGACCGTGTGGAATACGTGGAAGGACAAAACGAATATATCTCTATCCGTCCGGAAATGAAGGCTCTCATCGACAGCTATTTCAAACAGGCAAACGAACTGGCTGCACAGGGAGACACTACCATATTGTCACTCGTTCACTCCATCTTCGGTGAGAATCCTTATGAACTGAAGGAAATCATCAACCGCTGGATGCTTGGCAAGAACGACCAATTGAAAGAACTTCTCAAAAAGACAGGAAAAGAAATACAGCTCCCGCTCATCCCTACGGACAGCATCGTCATGAAGATAGATAAGGAAGCCGTACGCCGCTCCGGCATGAAGATTCCGGAAGCTCTGGGCGACTCTATCCCCGAATACATGACAATCACCCTTAGAGACGCCAACGGCAACCCGAAACGCGCCCTTTACAAGAGTGAACTGATGATGCTCGAGATGCTTGCCAATGCCAACTGGGAACGACCTATCTATATGGCAATCACCGTAGGAAGCGAAAACCATCTGGGCATGGGCAACCACTTCACACAGGAGGGTCTCGCCTACCGCTTCACTCCGTTCGATACGGACAAGCTGGACAGCAAGATCGACAGTGAAAAGATGTACGACAACCTAATGAACAAGTTCAAGTTCGGCGGTATCGACAAACCGGGTATCTACATTGACGAGAACGTGATGCGCATGTGCTACACGCACCGCCGTATCTTCACGCAACTTGTAGGTCAGCTCATCAAAGAAGACAAAAAGGACAAAGCACTCGCCGCGCTCGATTACGCTGAAAAGATGATTCCGGCATACAACGTACCGTATGACTGGGCAAACGGCGCCTTCCAAATGGCAGAGTCTTATTATCAACTGGGACAGAACGAGAAAGCCAACAAGATCATCGACGAACTTGCCAACAAGTCGCTCGAATACATGATCTGGTATCTTAGCCTGAACGATAACCAGCTTGCCATCGCCAGCGAAAACTTCGTGTACAACGCCAGCTTGCTTGACGCCGAAGTCCGCTTAATGGAAAAATACAAATCAGAAGAACTCGCAAAACATTACTCAACGCAACTCGATCAACTATACAACGAATACGTAACGAGAATGAAAGGGAAATAAATATCAAGTATTAAGTAATAAGTATTATTCGCAGCTTCCGACATGTCTTCCGCACGGTATAATACCTAATACTTATTACTTAATACTTATTACTTAATACTTGTTTAACGCAGATTTTCATGTTTATAGAACAACCACCTTGGCTTTTCCGGGCGTTGTATCCACAGGCTATCTTCCGGATGGACCCGAATGAACGGGCAGTCTATCTGACTTTCGATGACGGCCCCATCCCCGAAGTGACTCCCTGGGTACTGGAAATACTGGAAAAGCATCATATTAAAGCTACCTTTTTCATGGTAGGCGACAATATACGCAAACACCCGGATGAATACCGGATGGTGGTAGAGCACGGACACCGCATCGGCAACCATACTTTCAACCACATCCGTGGATTTGAATATTCCAATCCGGATTACCTGGCAAATGCCAGAAAGGTAGATGATATGATTCATTCCGATCTCTTCCGTCCGCCACACGGACATATGGGATTCAGGCAGTATTATACGTTGCGCTATCATTACCGCATTATTATGTGGGATCTCGTGACCCGTGATTACAGTAAACGGATGAGTCCGGAACAAGTGCTGAACAACGTGAAACGCTATGCGCGAAACGGTTCCATCATCACTTTCCACGATTCGCTGAAGTCATGGAACAACGGCAACCTGCAATACGCACTTCCACGCGCTATCGAATTCCTGAAAGAGGAAGGCTATGAATTCAAGGTGTTATAATCTTTGAGAAAACAGAAACTTCGAAAAGAACAGAGCTTCCTGATAAGAAAGGAAGGTTTCTGATGAATAAAAAAAGCTCCCTGACAAGAAGAAAAAATATAAGCCGAGGTATTATACCCCGGCTTTTGTAGTTTAAAGCCCGTTTCGTGCCCAAAATTGAAAGATTCCTCCTCTTTCTTATAAGATGTCAGCGCAACCGCATTTCGCCCGGTAAAGGGCAAAAAGAGGGCAAAACAACCTGCATTCAAAAAGTTTCTGATTCACATTACCCTTTCCAACCGTATTTTTTTATACATTTGCAACGTTCTCTTCCGCAGAAAGCCTTCGGGTGACGGGAGAGAGATGTTTATATTGAGAAGACGTTTACAAGCGTTTGTCATTTGTGTTCAAAACTTCGCAAACTTTGACCTATCGGAATGACGGACAGCAACTAAGACGTCCTCCTGATGTGTATTTATATACATCCGTGCCTCACTTTGACAAACAAAGGGAGGTTACGGGTGTTGTACATATCGGCGTGGGCTTTCTACGTTGTTCGTTCCCGGTAGTTGGCATTGCGAAGGCCTTGAACACGGAACGGACGAAGATGAGATTCCCACGCCTTTTCTATATATTCCTGTCAACATTAGATGAATTTGTCCGCCCAACGGGAGTCTGGGGGGACACACATAAGCAGAATAGGCACATGATTCATGCGGGACAACTTATTGAACGCACGCTTCACGAACAGGGACGCACCGTCACCTGGTTCGCTACCCAACTATGCTGCACACGCCCCAATGTTTACAAGATATTCCGGAAAGAGAATATCGACATCCACCTGCTCTGGCGCATCTCCTGCATCCTCGGACACGATTTCTTCCGCGATTTTTCCGACAGCATCAACACCGGAAACTTCCCGAGTGTATCCAAATAGGATACAATTCCGTTTCTTTCTTGGAACTATGCTTTCTCCCAGTGGTATACTCCTTTCGCATACCTTTGCAGACATATTAACATCTAATCACAAAAGGACATGAAAACGAAAAAACTATTTCTGATTATTGCTCTGGTTGTCGGTTGTGCCGTCGGAGCCCATGCGCAAAAGACGGTCTTCAAGTTTCGTGATGCACAGGCACGTGCAGGCGATGCAGTTACTGAAGTTTGTGTCAAACCCACAGTTGTCGAGGTGAAAATACTGGAAGATAAGGGACGGATCAAGGATGAATGGACACTAAGCAAAGAGGAAGTGGAGATCGCCATGAAAGGAGAACTTGACAACATCCGTGCATGGGGGACGTATCTGTCCACCATCAAATACAACTGCGATGTCATCATGGGAGCCACTTTCAAAGTGGAAGATAATGAAAAAACAGGGGGATACACGGTTACAGTAGTAGGTTATCCCGGCATCTTCGTCAACTGGCATCCTGCCACCCAGGACGATTATGAATGGATACGTCTGCAGAAGCTATCACCCACGGATGGAAGAAGCCAGATAGCACCTGTCGTTAAGAATAAGAATTAATCACTAAAACATAAATAACAATGAAAAAAGTACTATCAATGGTTGCCGCACTCTTATTGTGCGTAGGAACTCAAGCGCAAATCGTATCATCCAGAAGCGCAATCGTCAAAACAGAGAAGCAAGCCAGCAGCACACAATGGTTCTTGCGTGCAGGTTTGAATATCATGAACTTCTCCGGTGACGGAGCCGAAGGAGCTGACTCAAACATCGGATATAACGCAACATTTGGCTACCAGAAGCCTTTAGGCAGCACAGGAGGATACTGGGGAATGGAATTTGGACTCGGCTCCCGTGGTTTCAAAGTGGAAGACACGAAGTGCATGGCTCATAATATACAATACTCTCCGTTCACATTCGGATGGAAATTTGCAGTGGCGGACAATGTTCATATCGACCCACATGTAGGAGTCTTTGCCAGCTACGATTACACAAGTAAAATGAAAACAGACGGGGAGAGCATCAGTTGGGGAGATTACGCAGATTACATGGAAGTTGACTACAATCATTTCGATGCCGGTATGAATATCGGTGTAGGAGTCTGGTACAACCGTTTCAACCTGGATCTCACCTATCAACGCGGATTCATAGATACATTCAGCGATGCCGACGGATTCAAGACCAGTAACTTTATGATTCGTCTGGGTATTGCCTTCTAAGGACAACCAAACCTCAATAAACCATATTATTTATTCAGCGTCCACGATCTTTTCTCTTCGCAAAAAGGGCCGTGGATGCTGTTTTCTTAAAAATAACGGAATATGATGACCAAACGACAATTTCTGGCAATCATGTATCTGCTGACGGGAGTTATCCCGCTGATAGCACAGACTTTCACCGAACAGAAAAAGAGCTATCCCATCAGTGCAGACGGCAATAAATATGTGGTCAGCGGATTTACCCCTTTCAGCAGCATGCAAGACGAGAACATCTACGCTAATGCACTGTTATGGACCGTCAAAAATGTCTGTCCGCAGCTACGGGAAGGGATCACAGAGGTAAACGTACCGGCTAAAAACTTCAGTTGCGATCTGATACTTGCCTCGCAAGCAGATTCAAATCAGAAGAATACTTACTATTGCAAAGCCCTGTTTCAAGTAAAAGACGGCAAGTTGGTCTACTATCTTTCCAATATACGGATAGAATCATCAGCAGTGATAATGAAGAAAATCACTCCCATGGAGAAGTTGCAACCGGACAAGAAAGCATCTCACAAAGAAATCATGGATGACTTCGTACAGATGGAATCGCAAATATTGAATAAAATGTTCGACTTCATCGTAACGAACCAACTTTCACCAATCACTCACTGGAATGAAATCAGCATCAACAAGCCGGTGAAAGGCATGACAGAAGATGAATGTCTGCTGGCTTTCGGCAAACCGCAGACTATTCAAGAATCAAATGGAGAAGTGCAATGGATGTATTCCAGCTCGTTCTACCTGTTCTTCAAGAATGGACATGTGGAAACGATTATCAAATAAACCCATAAAACAAATCATCTCAAAATTAAACAATTAAAACAATTTATTATGAAAACAATCTGGAAAGCAACCGTTTGCATAGTTGCAGTATTACTGTCATTCAGCATTTATTCCTGTGGCGATGACGACGATGACACTGTCGGTTCACGCGATTTACTGTTAGGAACATGGAATGGAGTGTACTATCTTTCACAAGAATGGGAAGATGGTGAAAAAGTAAATGACTCTAAAGAAGATTTTGTAAATGGAACCAATCGTTACTCCATAGAGTTCAAGGAAGATGGTACTTATGTCGAGAAAGACGTTTATAACTCTTCCGGAAGTACTAATTATTATCATGGTACATGGAGTTACTCCGGCAATAAGCTGACTCTCATCGACACTGAAGAAGATAATTACACAGAAGTGTGGACAGTGACCACAATGACTGATAATGAATTAGTCTATGAACTTCGTGAAAAAGAGAAAGAAGACGGAACGACATACGAATATTACGAACAACACGCTTTTAAGAGATAGCTCAAAAACATTGTAACACAAAAATTTCTTTCTTCTTTAGAAAGACAAGATTAGGCAAAAGTTTCTTTTTATCAAAGAAACTTTTGCCTAATCTATTGAAAAAGACGCATGATATTCAATAACAAATCACTCACTCCGTGACTAAAAAGAAATTAAAGAAGGTATTTCGACATACCCCGACAATCCTCTTTTTGTGATCGTATAAGCAATTTAGCGCATTAATATGCCACCGCCAGCGGAGTACGCAATTTCTGCGCATATTCAGCCATGTATTTATTCCAGGCATCCGGAGTCTTGATAGCCGCCTTATCCCAGGCAGATCCCCAGTAATAAGTATATTCAGCACCCGGCTCATATTCGCTGATAGCCAGCACATGACCGTCGGCTCCGCCACGATCTTTTTTTTCCTTTTCGGAAAGAAGAACCACTTTCGCCTCTTTTACCTGTGCAGGGAACGCAGCACCGACAAATATCTTACCGTTTGCACCGCTACGGTCAGTTGTAGGATCTACGTAAGTGATATAGCCATTTGCAGCGTCTGCCACCACCGCACCGTCCGGTTCACGCAACACAAGCCCCGTAGTTACCGGCATTGCTTCTTTCAAATTGGTATATGAAACAACAGTTTTATTGAGATAAGAACCTGCATCCAAGGAGATGACGCGTGTTTCCACCACGTTAGAATCTCCACGGACCACCAGCGGATTAAACTCCAGCTTCACCGTGAAACGCAGTGGACCATTATCAAGGATTTCCTGTGTGCGATAGCAGTAAGGATAGATAATAGTGTCACCGGCCATCAAAGCGGCAACGCCGGCGCCCAATGTGGGTCCTACGGCATAGCAATCCATACCGTATCCATGGTCGATATGGTAAGAGATGGCATTCTGCAATTCGGAAGCGGCTTTCGGGTCTGTCTTTTTCAGTTCGGCTATCTTGGCACGCTTTTCAGGATTGAGCTCTTCAGCATACAGAGATTCCAAAATCGGTTCCGTAGTGTTATACTTCGTAAAAAGATCGTAGCCGAAACCACGTTCTCCACGAGCCTGCAAAGCAGGACCATAAGCACGGAATCCGCCAAGATCATTCTCCCAGGCAACGTCGTCCAGACGTTCGGGGTAGTATTTACCGCAAGCAATGACATCAAAAGGTGCAAGTGTGCCCGGTTGAATGGTATAAGTAACCGCACTGTTTGCCCCTACCGTAACGGGGAAAACCACCTTCTCATCATACGTCACCTGATAAGGCACTTGCTGACCGTCGACGTCAAGCACCACAATCTGTGCCGTATCCGCCAGTTTCAATTTAGCGACCACATCGCTCATCGGCACTTCAACCATCTCCCCTGCCCGTTCAAGAGCCAAAGGATTGGTCACTGTGACTGTCATTGACTGCTTGCTGTCGGCACAGGAAGCAAAACCGATCAAGGCTACAGCAAACAGAATTAATATCTTTCTCATAATTAGTCTACATTGAATAAATAACATATACTTTGTAAATTAGAGGCTATTATATCCGGCATGTTGGATATATAGCTCCAACGCGTCAGCTATATATATCCAACGTGTTGGAGCTATATGTTCAACACGTTGGGCATATATGTCCAATAAATCGGCCATATAGCTCCTGCAAAGGGAATAATAAAAAATAAGGTGACAGATGAAAAGAGGATGCTCTTTGCCATTCTATCACCTTACCGGAATCTCTGCTATTGTCTATTATTTCGGTTGTTTTCCGATATAGGCAAGAATACCACCATCTACGTAGAGAATGTGACCGTTAACAGCGTTAGAAGCTTCAGAAGCAAGGAACACGGCAGGACCTGTCAGTTCTTCCGCTTCCAACCAACGACCGGCAGGAGTCTTAGCGCAGATGAATGAATCGAATGGGTGACGGCTTCCGTCTGCCTGCGGCTCACGAAGAGGAGCAGTTTGCGGAGTAGCGATGTAACCCGGGCCGATACCATTACACTGGATGTTGTATTCACCATATTCAGAACAGATATTGCGAGTCAGCATCTTCAAACCACCTTTAGCAGCAGCGTAAGCAGATACAGTTTCACGACCCAGTTCGGACATCATAGAACAGATGTTGATGATCTTACCTGCACGTTTTTCCATCATAGCCGGCAAAACAGCCTTAGCAACGATGAACGGAGCATTCAAGTCGATGTCGATTACACGACGGAAATCAGCAGCATCCATCTCGTGCATAGGAACACGACGGATAATACCTGCGTTATTTACAAGGATATCAATTGTACCTACTTCTTTCGCAATCGTAGCAACCATCGCCTGAACAGCCGGTTCGTCTGTCACGTCGCATACGTAACCGTGAGCTTTGATACCTTTTTCAGCATAAGCAGCCATGCCTTTGTCTACCAACTCTTGATTGATGTCGTTAAAACAAATTTTAGCGCCTTGTTCTGCAAATGCAGAAGCAATAGCAAATCCGATACCATAAGAAGCACCTGTAACGAGAGCTACTTTACCTTCCAAAGAAAAATTCAAAAACTGATTCATAATTCTTTTTGTTATTAAATTAGGAAAATTATTGTAGTTGTTATTTCAAATCCGTAATCAACGAGAAGTCCTGATCGCCGTAGTCGAGGTTCTCGCCACCCATTCCCCAGATAAAGGTATAGTTGTGGGTAGCAGCAGCCGAGTGGATTGACCATTCGGGCGAAAGAACGGCCTGATCGCCTTTCATCCATACGTGACGCGTCTCGCCTACCTCACCCATGAAGTGGCAGATAGCATGATCTTCGGGGATCTCGAAATAGAAGTAGGCTTCCATACGACGGCTGTGTACGTGTGCCGGCATTGTGTTCCACACACTTCCCGGAGCGAGTTCCGTCATACCCATCTGCAACTGGCAGGTAGGCAACACCTGATTCACCAACATCTTATTGATGTTGCGGTGATTGGAACCTTCCAAAGAGCCCATTTCAGCTACCACGGCATCGGCTTTCGTCACCTTACGGTCGGGATAGTTGCGGTGTGCAGTCAGTGAGTTGAAGTAGAATTTAGCAGGATGGGCAGCGTCTTTGCTTTCGAAAGTCACTTCGCGATCGCCCGACCCCAGATAAAGAGCTTCTTTATAGTCCAGTTCGAACTCTGCGTCACCAGCTTTCACAATACCGGGACCGCCGACATTGTAGATACCCATTTCGCGACGGGTGAGGAAGAACGGAGCTTTCAGCGGATCAATCGCTTCGAGCGTCAGCACCTCTCCTACCGGAAGCGCACCACCTACCACCATACGGTCGTACATGGAATATACCATATTTACTTCATTGGGGACAAATATGTTTTCGATTAAGAAATCTCTGCGGATTCTTGTTGTATCATAACTTTTTGCATCTTCCGGATGCGCAGCATAGCGAATTTCATAGTTCGTTTTCATACCTTATTTATTTATAGTTATTGAATAAGTTCTCTTTCTACGTGCACTTCGTTTACGTACACGATGCAAAAATAGCAAAAGAAAACGGGTTTACCTTGCAATTTTGTTCCAATTATCCACCAAAAATGTCCAGAATCTGTGCAATGTACACTTTTTTAACGAACTATAATACGTTTTGGGAGAGATTTCTACTTAATGCAGCCAAAAGCTTCCATTAAAATAAGATCAGCTATTGACTTTCCTCTTTTTATTTTGTATCTTTGAGGAACAGAAAAAGAAAAAGCAATATGAGTTATATAAAAATCAAGACATAATAACACATTATCAAAACATATATTTCCATATATGGAAGAACCGAATGGGAGAAAATCAGCACTGATCTTCTCCCATTTTGTATATATAAATCACAAACATTCCAATAATTTCCTGAAAATAGTTTTTAATAAACCCAGATACCGTTCTTAATAAACTCCCCCACTATTTATTAAAAACGGTATTCGGATTTATTATAGAACTGTAAATATATTATCGCTAACAATATAGAAGTCTATTCAAATATGAGTAAGGCGAACATCGAAACAGTCAATATTACGTACAAATAAGCTATAATAAATTTCTTACATCCTAATAAAGAGATACTTCTTCAAGGCATTTTTCTCGACTTCGGCAACCAAAATATAGAAATCATCGTGTTGTTGTTCCGTATGTGAACGTTCTAATGACTCAAGAAGTGACTTTGCATCCACAAAAAAAAGAAAAAGCCCCGAAAGATATTCTCTTTCAGGGCTTTTCTTCGTTGGACTACCAAGATTCGAACTTGGACAAACAGAACCAAAACCTGTTGTGCTACCATTACACCATAGTCCAAACTTATGTGCTTTCTGTTAAAAAGCGGTGCAAAGATAGAGGTTTGCAAGCAAACCTCCAAATTTTTCGTTCACTTTTTTATATTCTATCGAGTGAATCGTGCATTATTACTTTGCAATCAGCAGATAATAGTTCTTTTTACCGCGCTGAACAAGCAGATATTTCTCGTCGAGCAGGTCAGCAGTCGTAATAACCTGATCAAAGGCCGCCAGCTTCTCCTTATTCAACGAAACGCCACCGCCCTGAACCAACTTACGCATTTCACCTTTCGACGCAAATACGGCCGCATTATCAACGAATAGATCAACAGCCTTTACTCCTTCTGCCAATGCATCACGGGAAATCTCAAATTGAGGCACTCCTTCGAATACAGCAAGCAACGTATCTTCATCCAGTTTGCGCAAAGCTTCCGAAGTCGCATTACCGAACAAAATGTTCGATGCGTCTACTGCTGCGTTATAGTCATCTTCAGAATGAACCATCACAGTCACTTCCTTAGCCAGACGTTTCTGGAGGAGACGCAAATGCGGAGCTTCCTGATGTTCGGCAATCAATGCTTCAATTTCTTCTTTCTCGATAGAAGTGAAGATTTTAATATAACGTTCGGCATCAGAGTCGCTTACATTCAACCAGAACTGATAGAACTTGTAAGGTGAAGTATAGCGAGGGTCCAGCCAGATATTTCCGGATTCTGTTTTACCAAACTTACCACCATCAGCCTTTGTAATCAGCGGGCAAGTCAACGCGAATACCTCTCCCCCATTGGTACGGCGGATCAATTCGGCACCGGTAGTAATGTTTCCCCACTGGTCGGAACCACCCATCTGGAGCTTACAGCCTTTCGTTTCATACAAATGAAGAAAGTCATATCCTTGAAGCAACTGATAAGTGAACTCGGTAAATGACAATCCATCACGCGCTTCACCATTCAGACGACGTTTCACAGAGTCTTTCGCCATCATATAGTTTACAGTGATGTGCTTTCCTACTTCGCGAACAAAATCAAGGAAAGTGAAGTCTTTCATCCAGTCGTAATTGTTCACCAGCTCGGCACGGTTAGGTACATCCGACTCGAAGTCGAGGAATTTGGCAAGTTGATTCTTGATACACGCCTGATTGTGACGCAATGTCTCTTCGTCCAGCAGGTTACGTTCTGCCGATTTACCGGAAGGGTCACCAATCATACCTGTAGCGCCGCCGATCAGTGCCAACGGCTTATGACCGCAGCGTTGGAAATGACGAAGGATCATCACTCCACAAAGGTGACCAATGTGTAGCGAATCGGCAGTCGGGTCGATACCCAAGTAGGCAGTCACCTGCTCTTTGCTTAACAACTCTTCTGTTCCCGGCATGATGTCCTGCAACATGCCACGCCATCTCAATTCTTCTACAAAATTCATCGTATTACTCTTTAATTATTTGGTTTTTATTGTATTTCAATTCCATGTGCGACAAAAGTACGACTCTTTCTCGGAAGATACAACTCTTACGCCTTAAAAAAGACATTTTGGATATTCCGGCGAATCACCTCACGCAACGCTTCCACTTCTACCCCACGCACCCTGGCTGCCTGACACAGGATATCTTCAATATCAAGCAAACTGTCATCCGTTTCCAAAAACAGGCGTTCATCGGGGACTATCTGCATCGTTTCATCGGGATAATATTCTCCAAAAGAAAGATAAAACCCCTTCTTCAACAACTGTACTGCCTGCTCCGGTTTTCCACGAAAGCCATGCCATATCCAAGGTTGTTGGGGACGAGATTCTTTTTTCACGGCCAGCAGTTCTTCCATTGCTTTCACGCAGTGGATAATCAACGGCAAACCGAGCTTTTCCGACAACTTTACCTGTTCCTTAAACACCGCTAACTGAAGCTCCATCGAAGCTTCCGCCAATTTATCCAACCCCGCCTCTCCTACAGCTACAAACTGTTTTCCCTGCAACTGCTGTTGAAGAAAGCTCAATTGCTGACTGACATTACTCTCTCTCACCTCCCAAGGATGAATACCGACAGAATAATAAGATCCTCTACCCACAGCCACTTCCACATTCTCTGCCAGAGGCATATACGATGGAGAGTCCGCCAATAACGGATAATTGATGATAGATTTCCCTAGAGAATCAACTTCCTGTTTATGAGTATGGATATCTAAAATATCAGTCACATTCTTTTTCATTTCCTATTTCTCATTTCAGTTGTTTCAAGGCACGGGATCATAACCGGAACCACCCCAGGGATGGCATCGCAGAATACGCCGCACAGCAAGATAAAGCCCCTTTATAGGACCGTGTTTCTTAATTGCTTCGAGCGCATACGCTGAGCAAGTAGGCGTGAACCGACAAGAGGGAGGAGTAAGGGGTGAAATACAAATCCGGTAAAAATAGATGGGAACAAGCAGGAAGAAGGAAAATACCTTTCTCAAAATTCCCGTAACGAATACCCATGCGGTAGATATCCGGGAGTTATGAGGTTTCATGAGAATAGTTTTTCAGAGATGCGCGCAAGCGCTATTTTCATTTTCTCTTCCAGCTCGGCAGTAGCAACAAGCTCGTCCGACAGATAGATAAAGGCAACGGCTAACCGTTGCTCCCGGCGTTGCAGTTCGTCCACCAGAAGAGACTTGTTCTTCCGGTAGGCTTCACGTATCTGGCGTTTCACCCGGTTACGTTTCACCGCCCGTTTAAAACGGCGTTTCGATACACTGATTAATATAGAAGCAGGAGCCTCTCCCTGCTCGACAGGCATATATACAACGCGTATCGGAAAGATGGAAAACGATTTAGAAGCACCGCCTTCAAACATCTTTCCGATCAAAATTTTACTATTCAGCCTTTCGGCTTTACACAAAGTATATATACCCACTCTGTTTATTTATTGTTTTCCTTGATAAACATGTCAAGTGCGGCAGTCATTGACGGAGCCTGCACCGTAGGAGCCTCAAGATCCAGACGGAGACCTGCGTCACGTACAGCCTGTGCGGTAGTAGATCCGAACGTTCCGATCTTAATCTCTTTCTGATTAAAATCCGGGAAGTTTTTCTTCAAAGAAGTCACTCCGGCAGGGCTGAAGAACACTAACATATCGTAATCAAACTCCTCGTCCGGTGTAAAGTCGTTGCTCACCGTGCGATACATCACAGCTTCCGTATGCTGAATGCCGTTCTTGTCGAGCAGGTTTTTCACATCGTCATTATGTACGTCTGACATCGGAACGAGATACTTCTCCGTTTTATGCTTCACGATGGAAGGAATCAGGTCTTCAATCTTTCCGGTAGCCCCAAAGAAGATCTTACGTTTACGATATTGCACATATTTCTGAATATACAATGCAACAGCTTCCGTCACACAGAAATACTTCATTGTCTCGGGAATTGTCACACGCAATTCAGTACACAAAGTGAAAAAATGGTCAATAGCATGGCGCGAAGTGAATATTACGGCAGTGTGGTCGAGAATCGAAATTTTCTGTTGCCGAAATTCTTTCGCCGAAAGACTTTCAACCTTAATGAAGGGTCGGAAATCTATTTTAACGCCATACTTCTCAGCTATGTCGTAATAGGGAGATTTCTCTGACGCAGGCTTAGGCTGCGACACTAGTACTTTTTTAATTTTCAACGTCCTAAAATTTTATTAGCAAAATATTGTTCATTTGAATCATACCCTGATACAGTAAAAGACAAGGTACTATTTCAAGAGCGCAAAAGTACAAAATTAATAGGAAAAGCCCGCTAAATTGATGAAAAAAAAGCTTTATCCACTTATAAAACATCAATATTTTAGTGAAAATTAAAATAATAGACCCGATTATAACCAAATTCGTTAGACTCAAATCAAAATAAACCAGGAAAAGGACGAACGGAAAAAGGGCAAATCCGACATAATATATGAGCGCAGAATACGATTCCAGCCATATATTTGTCTTATTTTTATCAAAAAAAGTCCACCCCAGAAACATATAAAGCAACCATTTCAGTAAGAAATAAGCGAGGCAAAAACCAACGTAAATACCCAGCAAAAGGAGGGAGGATACATGGTCCATCAGAGCGGGAGATGTATCATGAAAATAATTAAAAAATGTGATGCCCGACAAGACACAGGTCTGCAATACAAGCACAAGGAGATAACGCACATCGGCCGCCGTAGAGCTATCAAAAATGCTCGTCCGTTCGCGATGCAACACAAAGTCTTTCACCTGTTGGGAGAGAAATTTCTTTCCGCGTGCCAAGGCAATGGAGGAAAGAAAGAAGCAAGCCAGTAATGTCAGTGCAATAGCATCGTCCGTACGGGGAGAGTAGGAGATAGGGGTTCCTTCAAAGCCGGAATCAACCTCTTGTACAGCATGAAGATCGGCCAACTGCAGACTATCACTGTCTGCCTTTGCCGGACTAATCTGTTTCTGCTGGAGAAGAGACAAGGTATCCGCGTTCTGGGAACTTAGTGTGTCGCCTATCATATCGCTGCAAATTTACGAATGGAAATATCCCATACAGGAGTCTCATAAAGGAGCTGAACCGCTTCTTCCGGCGTCTGTGCCACTTTCCATATATCACCGTGTTGGCGTCGCATAAAGTTCTCATCGATTGCCTTTTCAAGCATTTCGAGCAATGGATCGAAAAATCCGTTTGTATTGAGGATTATAATCGGATTGAGATACAACCCCAACTGTTTCCAAGTGATAATTTCCAGCAATTCTTCAAGGGTACCGCATCCACCCGGCAAAGCGATGATACCATCACTCAAATTGGCCATCTTCTGTTTGCGTTCGTGCATGGATTCTACCTCGATCAGCTCTGTCAGTCCAGTATGATGCCAGTTTTGTTCCACCATGAAGCGGGGAATCACTCCGGTCACTTCACCGCCATTTTTCAACACAGCATCTGCCACAGAACACATCAGACCAATACTCCCGGCTCCGTTTATCAAACGGATACGGTGTTCGGCAAGCAGACGGCCGAGAGTCTCGGCTGCTTGAAAGTAAACAGCATCTATCTTGGTACTGGAAGCGCTATATACGCATACGGAATTTATCTGATTCATCTTCATCACTATCCTTTATTATATCAAGGAGGCAAAATTACGAAAAAATTCCGTTATTCATATTCAACTTAATCAGAGATCATTGTTATCTCCACATTTATATCTTCATAAAAAAATCTTGGACTTCTTATTTATAGAAGTCCAAGAGCTTTTCTCACAGAGAATACATCTATCACAGATTTCTCATCTACTAACAGGTGTATCACATTGTTGCTGAATAAACTTTATTATCTGAACTATAAAATCGTTCAAATACCCTACCAGTAGTAATCCAGCACACAATTAAAAAGTGATTTTAATTTTACGTTTCAATATACCTTTATGGGCCTTTCACAAGGCTTATTAAGCCCACGAATAAAAGTGAACCGATTCTTTCCCCTTTCGGTCATCTAAATCGTCATTTCAGCAATGCGCCATATATTTCAACAGCGGGGCTTCAACAGTTAATGATTTAGGTATATCATCTTATGTTAGTTGCAAATAATATATATCCAAAGATTTAATCTAATTCAAAATCTCCGATAAAGGCTTCCTTCGGAAGTTGTATCTCCAAAGTATATTTACCTTTTTCCTCACCTGCAAGATCAATATAAACCTTATCTACATTTATATCAGTAGATGTATAAACTACTTCTCCTGTTTCTGCATCTTTGATGGTAACGGTTACAGTAGGAACAGTAGAAAGAAGGTCAATAGACAACAATGAGTTTTCAATACAAGCAGCAGGAGTAACAGGGATAGACCGATGTTGTACCTCAGTTTTATTCTTTAGTCTGATTTGACGTGCAGATATCATTTCATGTGCAAAAGAAAACATACTTACTTGAAGTAAGACAGTCAACAACAAAAAAGGTAAAAATTTCGTTTTCATAATAAATGGGTTTAAAATTTCGCTCCAAAAATACACAGATGAAGCAAAAAAAACGATTTTTATGCGGTAACAATGGTAACAGCCTTTCATTTAGAAGCAAAACCAACCTAGAGGGATCAATATATCTCACTGAATATCAACGCCAAACACGCGATCGAAAATTTGAGCATCCATTTTGTTCTTTATACGATTTTTACGGGTTTTAAGAGCATCTGATGTAGAATCCATTAACTCCATTATGACAGTTTTCGAACAACAAAGCAATGAAAGAACACAATAAAATATATCATCACCAGTTAAAGCCGGATAACGTTCCTTCAAATTCATCATCACATCAACAAATGCACTAGAAATTTCAGAACGTATCTCTTTTCTCAAACTACGCATCACCAATAGCTGTTTAGGAGTCGCTTTCTCTAATGCTTCCAATTGATCATAACAATTAGTTGTTTTAAGTACAGATATACATAATTGAATTTGCTGCTCTGTTAACTTCGACCTTTTCTTATCTAGATCTTCTTTATTAGTTTCTGAAATTTCTTCCTCTTTGAGCAGCATAGTATCTACCCGATTTTGGGTCAATTCACGTTGTAATGCTATATAACGCTTTTTCCTTTTCCTATCATTCCACATAAAACAAAAGACACAAATAATCATTAAGAAAAAGAATACAGAAACCAAAGTAAAAACCAGCATTTTAGTATGTTCTGACAATAGCCTCTTATGTTCTTCTAATTGATGTTTATCCATAAGTCGATTGAGTTCTTCATTGTCATTCATAATCTGCATAGAATCATAAAGTACTCTATATGCATCCATATTTTCTGTCGCAATCTTCCACTCACCTCTTTTCTTTGCTATTTGATGCATTCCATCATAGCAAACAGCCTTTCCATAAATATTAAGTTGATCTATATTCTTACTAAAGAAATAACTGGCAGAATCAAGTTTATTCAAGTTCAACATAATTTGAGCTTTTGACAAACAGACATTAACAGCATCATCCCCTTGCATAATCATTGCTTTTGATACATATTTATCAGCTTGAACATAATCTTTTTTTTCATTGTAAACCATAGCGAGATCATGATAAAGAGCCCCTATCAAACTAGAGTCTTGCTCTGCTAATGCATAATCAAGAGCTTTTTGATAGTACAACAATGAGCTATCCTTTTTATTTTGCAATAAACAGATACGTGCAATACCTCTCAATGGATATGTCTGCTGACTTCCCCCCTCTAATATCTGATAAGCTTGACGATAAGCCTCAATCGCTATATCATACAAATCATCTTTTTCATAACAGTCCGCAAGATTATCATAAATCATTGCTAAGAATTCATCCCTAACAGGCATCAGTCGAATTGCCGTTAAATACTCGTCTACAGCAAAAGAAGTATATCCTTTCTCTCGATAGGTAGCTCCCCAATAATAATGAGCTTTTGCAGCACGTACACTTTTCTTCTTATCACCATAGTATTCAACAGCTGTTTTTATCAGCGAATCATCCTCTAAAGCAATATAATTTTTATGCCTTGCTTGCGTAAGCAATAACGCATAAAGTGCTCTGTCGGCACGTGGCAATTTCTGTGGGGAGGAAATTGATTCCAAAATAGATAATGCACTATCAGGATATATTTCCATCAATGAGTCAGCAGATAGTAGCAATGGACTCTTCACCGAAGAAGAGCAGGAAGATAGAAAGACAGACATCAGAATGCTACCTACGCTGACAAGTAAACTAAAAAACACCAATAAATAGCGTTTAGAACAACAACATCTTGTTTTCATTAGGCAGTCGTTTATTTACGGGGCAAAAGTAACAAATTCCGGCAAAAGAAGATTAATATCCAAAAGACATTTATTTAAATATAACTTATTTAAAATCAAGAGCCACAACCTCTATTTCCTACCAAAAGGAGTTGAGGTTGTGGCTCTTACTGAACGAGCTAAGCTCGCTTTCAGACTATTTTACAGACCAAAAGCAGCTTTAATTTTATCTACGTAGTCAAGTTTCTCCCATGTAAAGAGTTCTACTTCCACAGTTTTGTCCCCTTCGTAGCGAGAGAAGAATTTCTTCGTTACCACTTGCGGTTCACGTCCCATATGGCCGTAAGCGGCTGTTTCCTGATAAATAGGATTACGAAGTTTCAGACGTTCTTCGATTGCTTTCGGGCGAAGATCGAACAACTGGTCGATAACGCGGGCAATCTCACCATCCGTCATATTGACGTGGGAACGACCATAAGTATCTACAAAGATATTGATCGGACGAGCCACACCGATAGCATAGCTCACCTGTACAAGCATTTCATCTGCTACGCCTGCCGCTACCATATTCTTAGCAATATGACGCGCCGCATAAGCTGCGCTACGGTCTACCTTGCTAGGATCTTTTCCGGAGAAAGCACCACCACCGTGAGCACCTTTACCACCATAAGTATCAACGATAATCTTACGACCTGTCAAACCGGTATCTCCGTGAGGACCACCAATTACGAACTTGCCCGTAGGATTCACATGATAAATGATTTTATCATTGAACAGCGCCAACACTTTATCGTGATGGATAGAAGCAATGACACGAGGCATCAGAATCTCGATCACATCACGACGGATGATAGACAGCATTTCTTCGTCAGCTTTCAGCTGGGCAGCTTGAGAATCATCTTCCGGTTGGATAAAGTCATCATGTTGCGTAGAAACAACGATTGTATCAATGCGAACAGGAGTTCCGTTGTCATCATATTCAATAGTAACCTGGCTTTTGGCATCGGGGCGGAGGTAAGTCATCACCTTTCCTTCACGACGAATGTCGGCCAGCACTTGCAGAATGCGGTGTGCCAGATCAAGAGAAAGCGGCATGTAGTTTTCCGTTTCATTGGTAGCGTAGCCAAACATCATACCCTGGTCGCCTGCACCCTGTTCCATCGGGTCCTGACGCTCTACACCACGGTTGATATCGGGGCTTTGCTCATGAATAGCGGAAAGTACGCCACAAGAGTTACTTTCGAACATGTACTCTCCTTTGGTATAACCGATTTTCTTAATCACTTCGCGTGCGATGAGCTGGAGGTCAACGTACGCTTTAGTTTTCACTTCACCCGCTAGCACCACTTGTCCGGTAGTCACTAGTGTTTCGCAAGCTACTTTCGAACTGGGGTCGTAAGCCAACAGTTTGTCAAGCACAGCATCCGATATTTGATCGGCTACCTTGTCGGGGTGTCCTTCTGACACCGATTCGGATGTAAATAAGTATCCCATCTTTTTAAATTAAGAATTAAAAATTGAAAATTAAAAAATGAGAGAGAGTAGGAGAGGCGAGTGCTGCAAAGGATAAACCGAAAGGCGTCAATCAGACGTGTTTTAGCATTTTTTTCCGTGGTTGCAAGCTACTCAAATCTGTCCACACTTTCATTTCGGGTACAAAGATAAAGAGATTTCGGAGATTATGAGTATCTTTGCCCTGTATTTAACACATAAATAGATTTATAATGATTCTAAATAAGAAATTTAAAACGCTTTTGGTGTTGGCACTTTATATAGGCTTCACGATTGCTATCTATGCCATTGTCTGCCATTTCATCGACAAGCCGTTTCAGGAGATTCATTTGCTGTATGCAGTATTGATAGGATGCATTGCCTATTTGCCGGTGTTTATTGCGGAGAAAAAGAAGAAGTAAGTTCCTTCATCGTTTTTCCAAGTACCGGATGCACTAATCCGGGAGCAATTTCTGCCAGCGGCTTCATAACGAAGTCACGTTCTGCCATCAACGGATGGGGGAGGATCAACTTCGCTCCGGAGGGAGAAGTGGTGGAAAGTATCAAATCATCATAAAGCAACAGGTCAATATCAATCAGGCGGTCGCTATATATACCGTTGACGGATTTCTTCGTACGTCCCAATTCCTGTTCAATCGCCTGCGTTCTCTGTAAAACGTCTATGGGAGTCAATCCGGTATCTACACAAACTGCTGCATTCAGGAAACTGTTATCGGAAGAAAATCCCCAAGGGGCAGTTATGTAAAAAGCAGACAGGGAAACTATTTTCCCCACCTGCTCTTCTATTTTTTGCACGGCATCCCGAAGATTTTGTTCTTTATCTCCGAGGTTAGTGCCGAGTCCCAGATAAACTTTTGCCATTATTTGTCCAAAATCAGCATTGCATCTCCATACGTGCCGAAACGGTAACCTTCTTTCAATGCTACATGATAAGCATCCATCACTTGATCATAACCACCGAAAGCAGCTACAATCATCAGTAAGGTAGAAAGCGGCATGTGGAAATTGGAAATCATTGAATTGGCTACGGTAAATTCATATGGAGGGAAGATAAACTTGTTAGTCCATCCTTCAAATTCCTTGAGATGCCCGTCGGTGCTGACTGCGCTTTCAATAGCACGCATCACTGTCGTACCTACCGCACATACATTTCTACCGTTATCTTTGGCACGATTCACAGTTTTCACCGCCATTTCGTTTACAAACATTTGTTCTGAATCCATCTTATGCTTAGTCAAGTCCTCTACGTCGATGTCGCGGAAGTTACCCAGACCGGCGTGCAGAGTGATATATGCAAAGTCCACACCTTTGATTTCCAGACGTTTCATCAACTCACGGCTGAAGTGCAAACTAGCAGTCGGGGCAGTCACCGCACCTTCGTTCTTTGCGAAAATTGACTGGAAGCGTTCAGCATCTTCCGGTTCTACAGGACGGTTGATAATAGAGTGGGGGAGTGGAGTTTCACCCAAAGAATACAGTGCCTTTTTGAACTCGTCATGAGGTCCGTCGTAAAGGAAACGGAGCGTACGCCCGCGAGAAGTGGTGTTATCAATCACTTCAGCCACCATTGAATCGTCCGGACCGAAATACAGCTTGTTACCGATACGTATCTTACGTGCCGGATCAACCAATACGTCCCATAAACGAAGTTCTTCATTCAACTCACGCAACAAGAATACCTCGATACGAGCACCTGTCTTCTCCTTGTTACCATACAAGCGGGCAGGAAACACCTTCGTATCATTGAATATAAACACATCTTTATCATCAAAGTAGTCCAACACATCTTTGAACATCTTGTGCTCAATCTTACCTGTATTACGATGCAATACCATCAAACGCGACTCATCCCTATATTTCATAGGATGTAGAGCGATCTTATCCTCGGGTAACTTAAATTTGAATTGTGATAATTTCATATCTATTCCTTATTACGTTAATTATTTTCTTCCTCATTTTCTATCTCCTGTCCGTCGATCCACTCTTTAAAGTGTTCGGGGTTCAGGCAGTCTTCCAACCGGACATCACCTACGCGGGTGCGGATCAATCCTGTCAGGTGAGCTCCGCTATGGAGTGCTTCACCGATGTCGCGGGCCAGGGCACGGATATAAGTCCCTTTGCTGCATACGACACGGATTTGAATCATCGGTTCCGGATCATCCAGACGACATTCCAGCAATTCAATCTCGTCGATAACAAGCTGTTTTGCTTTTAGTTCGACTTCTTCTCCTTTCCGGGCCAGTTCGTAAGCACGCTTACCGTCTACCATACAGGCAGAGAAGGCAGGAGGTACCTGATCGATGGCACCGATAAAATGTGTCAGCACTTCTTCCACCAGTTCCCTCGTGATATGTTCGGTAGGGTAGGTGGCATCTATTTCATGTTCCAAATCGTATGACGGAGTAGTGGCACCCAAACGCAACGTTGCAACATACTCCTTCGTATGATATTGAAACTCTTCTATTCGTTTGGTTGCCTTGCCTGTACATACAATCATCACCCCTGTTGCAAGCGGGTCCAGTGTTCCGGCATGGCCGACTTTTAGTTTTTTCACTCCTATCCGGCGGCAAATATGATAGCGGGCATGCCCTACTACTTTAAATGAAGTCCATCCGAAAGGTTTATTGAAAAACAGTACTTCTCCTTTTTTAAAATTCATCAGCCAATTTCTAAGTTATATCCAAGCAACAGCATTACCAGAATGATTCCGCCAACTATAATTCTGTACCAGCCAAATGCTTTAAAGCCATATTTCGTAACAAAGCTAATAAAGAACTTGATAGCCAGCAAAGCAACGACAAAAGCCACCACATTACCGATAATAAGTGCCGGCATGTTGTTGACAAGAATCTCGGTTCCACCATCCAGGAAGAGTTTCAAGACCTTGTAGCCAGTTGCCGCAAACATAGTTGGCACGGCAAGAAAGAATGAAAACTCAGCAGCATCCTTACGAGTCAGTTTCTGGGCCATACCTCCGACGATGGTAGCCATCGAACGGGATACACCCGGTATCATTGCAATACATTGAAACAAACCGATATTGAATGCCTTTTTTTCTGTCAGCACGGTATCTTTACTTCCCTTCGAAAAAATCTTATCGCAGAACAGCATGAATATACCACCGATTACCAGCATCACTGCCACTATCGCTACACTTTCGAGCATCTCGTCTATCTTATCGCTAAACAGGAAACCCAAAATTGCAGCAGGAATAAAAGCCACCAGCAGCTTCCAGTAAAAATCGAATTTATGCAGAAAACACTTCAAAGCGGAAGCGCCTGCAGGAGCCGGTGTATGGTTCAACCGGAAAAAACGTTTCCAGTAAAGGCAGACTACTGAAAGAATTGCGCCAAACTGAATAATTACAGTAAACGCTTTTACAAATTCCGTACTTTCTACCCCTAGTATGTTTTGTGTAATAATCATGTGTCCTGTAGAAGAAACCGGTAAAAACTCGGTCAGCCCTTCTACAATAGCAATAATAATCGTCTCAAATGTTGTTAAATCACCCATTTTTATTCTTCTGTTTTTTGTGTTTTAGGTTTGCGCAATACTGCATAAATCATAGATATAAAGCCAAACAGGCAAACGACCGGCGCTACCTTGATTCTGCGTACACTGAAAATATCGGGTTCAAAAAGCGTTTCGGACGATGTAGGTCCCGTCATCAATAGAAAGCCGATAATAACAATCGCCATCCCTATTGCGAGCAAGATAAAGTTCACTTTATCAAAGGCAAATTTCTGCTTGTCAGACATAGTTTATTTTTTTTAAATATAGTACAGGCTGTTCGCTTTCATTCTCAAGTATTTATTCATGGAGAAATAGGCGCATAGCCACGTTATTACAATTCCAAACGCCAATACGCTTGCACAGACTATCAACATGACTTCAGGCGTGATGACCTGAAGCAATTCCTGTTCGTATGTCACAGCCCAATAGGCGGTTCCCATCAATATGGAATCGGCAACGATGGCTGCCAATATCCCGCTCCATACATTCTTTCGAAGGAATGGCCCCCGGATAAATCCCCAACTCGCCCCTACCAGTTTCATGGTGTGAATAAGGAAGCGTTTGGAGTAAATAGCCAGTCTTATGGTATTGTTTATCAGGGCAAAAGAAATAAAAGTAAGCACGACCGCCAAGGCAAGCAGTACCAGACTGATATTTCGTATGTTATCATTCACGGCGTCAATCAACTCCTTTCGATAGAGCACATCTTGTATGTTGGTATTCTTTTTAATCATTTTCTCTATCTTCGCAATGCTGTCCGAGTTGGCATAGTCAGAATGGAGTTTGATTTCGATGGAAGCGGTAAAAGGGTTATAGCCCAGAAATTCTTCCGGATCGGTTCCCATTGCTTCCGTCTGTTCTTTCAGTGCTTGTTTTTTAGAGATATATTCGGATTGTTTCACGAAAGGTTCCTGATTCAGCTTCTTCTGAAGTTTCAGTATATCCGCTTCCTTCATGTCGTCGCTGATAAGAACGGAGAAACTGATATTCTCGCGGACATATACGGAAAGATTGTGCGCTGTCAATACAAAAAAGACAACCAGTCCGAGCAACAGCAATACCAGTGTCGTACTGATACTCGACGTGATGAACTGCATGTCGAAAATCGAACCTGACTTATATTTGTTTTGATTTCCCATGCGTTATCTCTTTTTTCGGAATACATAAATCATTGAACTGCTGCGTTCTTTCCTTCCCAAAGCATTGAACCAGGCCAACGTCCCGGCAAACATCCCTTTCAGGAAACTGCATGAACTGCCACGATGTTTCTCGCTCAACATAGATACGTAAAACGCATCGAACGGCATCGGATGACGTGCCGCCATAATAAAACCATGGCGGGAAGCCAACTGTTGTATAGTGCCCGGAGTGAAATGCCAAAGATGGCGGGGAACGTCATAAGCCGCCCAATACTCACCGTAGCGCTTGGCATCATAAGAAGAGCAGTTGGGTACTGCCACAATCAATACTCCTTTTTCTGTCAGCAGTTCGCGAAGCGTCTCCCAAGTCTCATTCAAAGATTCGAGATGCTCCATCACATGCCAGAGAGTGATGACATCAAAACTAGCAGGAGCAAACTCTTTCAGAGCCGATTCGGGCTTTACATCCAGTTCGAAATGTGTTTTTGCAAACTCACGTGCCTGCGGACTTTTCTCCACTGCCTCTACCTTCCATCCCCGACGAACCATTGTATCGGAAAAATAACCGGTTCCCGTACCTATATCGAGCAAACGCCCCGTCTTGCGATGCGCTTCCTTGGCTACCAGACGCGCTTTGCGACCCAGCATATAAGAACGTACGTAATGGTAGATATTATTCATCGCTCCCTTGCGCGTATCAGTGTGGGAGATGTAGTCGGGAGTCTCATAATACTTGCCTATCTCTGCTTCCACGGGAACTCCTTGTGTGAATGTAAATCCACAGTCTTCACACGAATACAGTTCAAACTGTTCGCCCGAAGCATAAAAATCCGTACAAGTCATGACGCGTTTCAAGTGCGTACCGCCACACACCGGACAAGCATTTATACTGAGTTTCTCCATTAATTTCTAAGCAAAATTAAGAGCCGCCTCGAATGACAAGACAACACTATACCCGAATTTGGTGCAAAGAAACAAATAAAAAGTGATGGATTGGGCTTTCGTTAAGGACTTTTAATAGAAGAGTTGCTCCCGATACAAGATGAGAGTAGTTTTGACAGCTCATATCGGGACAAGATATCTTTTTGAAGAAAGATTAAAAAGTCAGATTAACGGAAAAGCCCATGTTTCTGTAGCTGGGTTGACGGAAGTTGTCTATGCCCTGCCCCCAGGTTCCGGTGCTTGCCGTAGATTCCGGATCAAACGGAGCTTTATTATACAACATAAGCAAGTTACGTCCCACTAATGCCACCCGTACATCCTGTATCCACTTCACCCATCGGTTGACGGGAATATGATAAGCGATCGACATTTCTGCAAGACGAATATTAGTGGCATCGTATGTATACACCGTTCCTGTACGTGCCCAGCCTACCAGCCTATAGTAGTTCTCTGCCGGAATCTTTTCACCACTCACCCAAACACCACCATTGTCACGGGCTATGGCTGTGGCCTGCGATACCCCAAATTGATCCATAACTGCTTGAGTCATTGATAGGCCTACGCCGCCGAAGCGGGCGTGAATCACAAAATCAAGTTCAAAACCTTTCCAGGAAAAGCTATTTGCCAGCCCCATCGTATATTTAGGGTCAGCATTACCCGCATATATATATTCGTTTACAGGAACGACATTTTGTGAAGTTTTATCAATAACAACATTTCCCTGCTCATCCCTCTGCAAATCTGTAACATATATATCACCTATCGAGCCACCTTTCTTCAATGGAGTATACCAACCGCTACCTTTGGCCATCTGAATTTCTTCTAAATTAAAATCGGTATCTGTTATAGGATTTTTCTGTGGTTCTAAAAGCTGCTTTACTTCATTCTTATTGATAGAATAAGTGAAACGTCCATCCCACTTAACCTGCCCGATATTCATATTTGCACTCAAGGTTAGCTCGAAACCTTTATTATCAATCCTACACCCATTATACATGAAATAAATATCCCCCTGAGAAGGAATAGGAAGATATCCTCCAAACGGTAAATCGGAAGTAGATGTCTTATACATCGTAAACGCCAAATTGATTTTATCATTAATAAAACCTGCATTGAGCCCTATTTCGTGAGACTTGGTATGCTCGGGATCCAACATATTATCCTCCAATCTAGGTTTCAAACCTACCCTTTTTTTATTCAAAAAGATATAATCGGTAAAACTATTACCGGTTTCACTGTAGGTATAATTGAGTTTTAGAAACGAAAGGAATCGGTTAGGATTATCAGGCAACCATCCAGTTGGGACTATAGATGCTCCTATCGAAGGATAGATAACATCAGTAGAATAACTTGAATCATCATCCCAGAATTTAAGCCATTCCATTCGTCCACCCAAATCGAGAAATAATCGGTTCCTATAACCCAATTGCGCAAGTATAAACAATGATGTAGCTCGGTCATGATAATTAAAGTCTTGATCTATATAGTGATAGCCCCCATGTTTATCCAGTCCTGATAAATTAAACTGGTTCAGTGCTCCCAGCATACCACCAGCGCAAGAGCTATCAAACTTCGTATCACAAATAGAAGAACCTAAAGTGGCATCAATTGAAAAATCCCCTAGCTTTTTATTGACATTAAACAGGAGATCGGAATAAACCTGCGTATTCTTATCTTCAGACTCATAATACGAGCCCAAAGGACCGGCTTGAAGAGAAGACGCATAAAGTTTTTTGGTTGCGGTTTCTTTATCACGATCGTAATGAATACGCCCTGACACATTAAGCCAGGAGGTCAAGTCGAATTTCGCTCCTATCCCGCCTAGTAAACGTTTCTTTTTCTGATTGTACAAATTCCGGTTGATTATCCAATAAGGATTTTGCATACCCATCCCCATATCTCCTAAAGGCCAATATTGCGCATTAGCTCCAAGCCTCGGATCGTAAACTTCAAAATGATTCTTGTAGTTATAATCGGGATTGACATTAATACGTTCTTGCAATACATCAGGTACCAAATAGACAGGAACCAGCGGATTACCATACATACCTTGCGATAACATATTCTGCTCTGCGGTATGAATATATCTCAAAGTGAAGTCTAGCTTTAGTCTATGATGTAATAAAGAAGATGTATTCCGGAGGGAGAAATTGTAACGATCCACATTGTTTTTGGGAATGATGCCGGTGCCATTCATCGTTACAGCCGAAACCCGGGTTTGATTATACTCATTTCCCATAGAAAGGCTAAGGGAGTTATTGATAGTATGTCCGGTACGGAAAAAATCCGTCGGGTCCCACGACTGGGGATGGTTTATCTTGTCTCCCCATTGCGCCCCGTAAGTCTGTTGGAATTCAGGCATAACAAGTGGCGAACTGAAAGTAGTACTATTCCCCAACTCTACTCTTAGTTTTCCGGAATTTGCTTTCTTAGTATTAATCATCACCACACCGCTAGCGGAACGACTACCATACAAAGTAGAAGCTGCTGCGGTACTCAAAACAGAAATACTCTCTATATCGTCAGGAGAGAAAGCTGCTATACCGTCACCAGTCTGCCAGTTAGAGGTGTATGAATTAGAAGGTTGCTCTGACTCCAGTCGTGGCAAAGGTACACCGTCCAAAGTAAAAAGCACATTGTTGGATTTTAATATGGAACGGTAACCACGTAGCACCATCCTTACTGAACCACCCACACCGGAAGCACTGGGATTAATAGTAGCGCCCGCCACTCTTCCTATCAGGGAGTTTACGAAATTGGCGTCTTTCACCTTCATCAGATCGGCCCCATCAATCTGTTGTGAACTGTATGGCAATTTCATCGTATCCTTTAAAACAGTTCCATTATCCGCATAAGTCACAGAAATGGGTAATAAGGCCAAAAAGAAAGCGGTACCACTTTTTTTCATCAAAGAAATACAGAAAGATTGTGAGAAACCACAATTAAGCAATGTTTTGAGAGTAAATGCTTTCATAGGCATGAAATATTTAGATTTTGGTTATTACAAACTATTTGTATATCAAAGTATATAGGAAAACTATATATAATATAAATACAACCATAAGAGGCTTTCTACTAAAAGAGAAATGAAAATTTTTAAGAAAAATCTTAGCTTACATTTTAGATAGTTGTTATTTTCTTTACTAACAAACTTCAAATTACATGTCCTCGCACATTACCACCCAACAATATTATGTAACCCTAAAAGTATTCAAATTAGAGAATACCAAATACCCTGATACAAAAACGCAAACATATTTCAGTTCTTTATTTAGGAGCTTCGCCATAACAATTATTCCCTTTATCTCCTTTAGCGAACAACATCCACAATTCATAAAATGGAATTATTTGAGTAAGCATCCGATAAAGTACACTATAAAAAATGGCTGTATCTCCTTTCCTGGTAAGCAGCCATCTATCGTTGTATCT
>NZ_JADMOU010000012.1:0-143008 GCF_015558905.1 Bacteroides sp. D55t1_190419_B8 | reverse complement strand
GAAAAACTGGATGTCGTTTCCCGTGGCGGTGGTGAAAATAATCCGGCTCTGTATGCCTATTCCTCCCTTCCCGAGAAATACAAGAAACGTTGGGTTGAGCGTCATGGCGAACCCGAGAAACAAATGAGACAGGAAATGATCCGTAACATAGTGAAGAAAGACGAGAAGGCCGAGAACTTTTTCGAGGATTACCGTTACGACAAGAACGGTGAGATGGTCGCTCTTCCCGAGGATGTGAAGAAGGAATACACCTGGAACGCTTCGGTGCTGAACGCGTTGATGGAAGAGTTCAAACGCTTGAGTTCATCCAATAACAAGCTGACCGGTTTCCGCCGTAACCTTTGGGAACTTCTGCTTGTCACGAGTGAGGAATGGCGTCCGGTGTACGGGCACAGTCTTCCGGGCAGTGTGGGGCGTTTGAAAGCCCTGATAAACAAGTTCCGTCCCGACAACTACGGTGTGCTTGTGAGCGGTAAATACGGCAACAGCAACACGCTGAAGATCGAGGAGGACGGCGGGCGTTACCTTGTAGCATTGAAACGCAGCCGCGTTCCGGTTTATACTGACATGGAGATCTTCGAGGAGTACAACCGTGTCGCTCCGGAACGTGGCTGGAAGCCCCTGAAGAGTCCCCGCAGCCTCCGCGAATGGTTCAACAGCCCGCGTGTCGAACCTCTGTGGTACGATGCCGTTTATGGGGAAATGAAGGCACACCAGCGTTATGACCGCAAGCACCGGACCATCCTTCCGGGCCGTCGTGACAGCCTCTGGTATGGCGACGGCACGAAGCTGAACCTCTACTATCGTGACGAGAACGGAAACAAGTGCACTACAAGCGTGTACGAGGTGGTGGATGCCTATAGTGAAGTCCTGCTCGGTTATTACATCAGCGACAACGAGGACTATATCGCCCAGTACCATGCTTTCCGCATGGCTATCCAGACGAGCCGGCACAAACCCTACGAGATCGTGTGCGACAACCAGGGCGGTCATAAGAAGAACGCGGCGCTGGGCCTTTTCTCGAAGATCAGCCGTATCCACCGCCCGACAGCTCCGTATAATGGCGAATCTAAGACGATTGAGAACATTTTCTACCGCTTCCAGAGCCAGGTATTGAAGAAACGTTTCGGTTTCACCGGGCAGAATATTACGGCAAAGAGAGATACAAGCCGTCCGAATTTGGAATTCATCAACGCGAACATCGACTCCCTCCCCACATTGGAGGAACTGAAGGAACAGTATGCCGCCGCCCGTGAGCAGTGGAATTCAATGAAACACCCTGCCACCGGCATCTCCCGGATTGAGATGTACAATACCAGCGTGAACGAGGCTACCGATGCGGTAAGTGTGTCGGATATGGTGGAGATGTTCTGGTACACGACCGAGAAACCGTCGCTGTTCACCGCCAACGGTATCGAGATCACGGTACAGGGAAAGAAATACCCTTACGAGGTTTTCTCCGCCCCCGGTGAGCCTGATCTGGAATGGCGCCGACGTAACACCTACAAGAAGTTCTATGTCCAGTACGATCCTTATGACATGAGCAGCGTACGTCTGCTGTACAAGGATAAGGGCGGAGCGATGCGCTTTGAGTGTGTGGCTTCGTTCCCGCTGATGATCCACCGTGCCCAGCAGGAGCAGACGGAAGCCGAGAAACGTTTCATCCGCGCCCAGCAGGAGGCCGTCATCAACGAGCGTATAAACCGCCAGGTCGTTGCCAAGGACATCGAGTACGAACATGGTGTCGCACCGGAACAGAACGGTCTGCGTACCCCTGACCTGAAAGGTCTCGGAAAGGAGGCGCAACGCCAGATTGACCGTCGCACAAGAAAATACAGCCAGCCGGCCCGTCCTTCCATCGGCCGAGACATGAAAGTCATCAGCAACGTGACATGGGACAGCTTTGAGAAGAAGGAAGTGAGCATCCGCAAGGTGGTCGGGAAATTATAAGGAACAGATTTATAACAAGATAAAAAATATTGATTATGGAAATTACAATGAAAGAAAAGGACGCCATCAGTGAAAGCCTCCGGGCTTACGTGGCGAAATACCCGAGCCAGACGAAGGCTGCTGGCAGCCTGAAGGGGGTTAGTGTAGGTACTGTTAGCAATATCCTGAATGGCCGTTATGAGAATATCAGCGACGAGATGTTCCGTAATGTCGCCTCGCAGGTCGGTGGTGTAAGCGCTACCGGCTGGCAGATCGTGGAGACCGGTGCTTACCAGGAGATCACGGCTGTACTCTCCGATGCGCAGCGCTGGCGCAATGTTACCTGGGTGACCGGCGAGGCCGGTTGTGGCAAGAGTACCACCGCCCGTGTTTACCTCCAGGAGCATAAGGAGGTTTTCTATATCCTCTGCTCTGAGGACATGAAGAAAGGTGACTTTGTCCGCGAGATCGCCCGTACGGTCGGAATCCGGACCGAAGGGTATAATATCCGTGAGGTGTGGGGGCTTATATTGGATGACATCATCCAGATGGACGCGCCCCTGCTGGTGTTCGACGAGGCGGACAAGCTGACCGAACCGGTGTTCCACTATTTCATCAGCCTGTACAACAAGCTGGAGGAGAAATGCGGTGTCGTGTTCTTGAGTACCGATTATATTGCCAAGCGCATCAGCAACGGCTTGCGGTACCAGAAGCCCGGCTACAAGGAGTTCTACAGCCGTATCGGACGGAAATTTTATGAGTTGGAGCCTACGGACGTGAACGACGTGTTTGCGATCTGTTCCGCCAACGGTGTGACTGACAGGAAAGACATCGATAAGGTGATAAAGGAGGCTTCGACATGTGACTTTGATTTGCGGCGTGTGAGGAAGTCCATTCACAAGGTGAAACGCATGACGGGGGAATGACCCCCGTTCAAATACCGTTCAAACGTAATTTTAAGGATATGGAAAACAAATTTGAATACTTAAAGATCGACGGTCGCGAGCAGCTTCCCGCTCCCTGGAGCGATTACCCAGTCTTGAGGGAATACGAGACGGTGACCGTTTACCGGAATGGTCGCGACTACCTGGACGCCCTTGTGGGACAGCAGGACGGCTGGTGGGTTGCCGGCGTTCACATGGAGGTGGGCGGTTCCGGCGGTGGTTTCAACCCGGGACGTAAATGGGGACAGTTTGCCACCCGTGAGAATGCCCTTTTGTGGGCACTCGGCAGGATGCTCTGCCACGAGAAACTGCGGGGTGCCGCACGGCAGGCCGTACTTGACCGAATTGACAATATCCGACAACTAACACTGTTCTGACCATGGAAGAAGAGAAAAAGGATAATAAAAAAGCGGGCATGAGACGTGCCTTGAATGTCAGGGACATCCTGAACAAGAAGTATGACGTATTCCCTTTCGAAGGGAAATGGAAGGATGCCTTCGACACTCCGGAAGTCCGGGGCTGCTGGTTCGTGTGGGGCAACAGCGGTAACGGTAAGACCTCTTTCGTGATGCAGCTCTGCAAGGAACTTTGCAAGTATGACCGTGTGGCGTTCAACTCCCTGGAGGAAGGAACTTCTCTGACAGTCCAGAATAACCTGCGGCGCTTTGGTATGGCCGAGGTAAGCCGCCATTTGGCGTTCATCAAGGAGGACATCCCCACCTTGAAGATCAGGCTCCGGCGTCATAAGAGTTTCAACATCGTGATCATTGACAGCTTCCAATACACACAGATGACGTATCGTGACTATATCCAGCTGAAGGAGGAGTTTCCGGACAAGCTGTTTGTTTTCATCAGCCATGCCCGTGGCAAGAATCCTAAAGGTGATGCGGCCACGAGCGTGATGTATGATGCCGACCTGAAGATATGGGTAGAGGGCTACGTCGCCTTCAGTAAGGGACGTTATCAGGGGGCCACTGGTGAATACACAATCTGGGAGAAGGGCGCCTATGACTATTGGAATGTGGCGGGACCGAAACAGAAAGGAGGCCAGGCATGAGCAGGATAAAGAAACAGCTGGAGATTTGTCCTCCCGCCTATATGTGTAAGGGGCCTAACCGTGAGAACTTCGTCAGTACCGGCCACAAGTGTGGTTACTGCAAGGGCAACGGCTGGTTCTGGGGAACGGAAGAGGGCAGCCGCGAGGACGTGCATGTATCCTGCCCGGTGTGTGGCGGCAGCGGTGAGCTGGATGCGATTATAACAGTGGACTGGAAACCTTCAAGCAAGTGAGCCATGAGAAAGGAGTATTACAACTACGTTGTGAAGCTGCCCGTTCTGCTTCATGAACTGTTCCGCGGGAAGGTTGCCGACTATCATTTTTCCGACATGACGGTAGTGATGAACCACCTGGTGAAGTCCTACATCCGCATGACGGATGGTGGCAGGGTCTCCACGGCCACCCGGCGCATCCTCCTCTGCATGGATCGTATTCCGGACATGTCGTTCTTCTTCCGCCGTCAGGAGAAGTCGGTGCTGTTCTTCGAGATGGATCCGGCCGTTGCCGGCAGCCTGCAGCGTGCCATCATCGCTGGCGGCTGGGGCAACCGCCAGCGTCTTGTCGTCCGCCTGGTGTGCGCCTTCTGCTGCGGTGCCGGTGTGACATTGAACAACCTTTCGATGGAGCTTGCCTCCGAAGAGGTGTTCCGTCGTCCTGAAGGCTACCTCATACATACCTACGTGAGCAATTACCAGTACGTGTTCCTGAAGGAGACGGCCGCTGCCCAGCGCATGAGCGTGGAGGGTATGCTGACGGCTGCTGCTGAACTGCTGGTGGGAACGGATGACGAAGGTTCCGGATACCATATTCCGGAGAGTCTCGGCCGTATCGCTGACCGCGTGTTCGAGGTGAGGGGCAGCACGCTGAAGGACTTCCGCCGGCAGTGTCTGGTGAGCATCCGCACGAACACTATCGGTCCGGACCGTATCGCCTCCTTCATGGAAAAGCACGGCATCGCCTCCGCCCGTGAGTTCCTGCGCCGCGTGGTCCTCTTCTTTCTGGAGGCACGGTATCTGATTTACCGTAAGGAGGTAGAACTTGATGAGGATGACCTTCCGGAGGAGGAAGAGACGGATTGGGAGGAAACTATGTACAGCCAGTATCAAAAAAGAGATTTCGCGATTTCAACATATAATTATTAACCATTAAAATTTAACAGAAATGATTACAGAAAAACAGAAAGAGGCAGTAAGGAACTCTGCCAATACGTGGATAACTTTTGTAAGGAAAACGATCTTAGTGCCTTTATGAGCGTTGCGGCCAGTGAGGACCATCCAGACGGGCTTGAGCAGATAGCCGGCTCAATCATTACCGGCAAGACTGAACATATTGTCGGCTCTATTTCCGGGGTTGTCAAAGCGAATAAGAATGTCTATATGCTGCTTTCCGTGGGACTTATGCAGGCCTACACGAGAAAGGCTGACATTAATACTATTCCGTTCGGTGAAAATTTGAATATGAACTGATGAATGCAGCATAAACAGCTATGAGTGAAAATAACAACAAGCAGAAACGTAAACGTGTCTGTCCGCATTGCGGCCGAAAGTTGTGGATGCGTGAGTTCTATCCGTTGAAGAATGGGGGACGGAGTTCCTGGTGTCATGAATGTGTGCTGGTGTACAAGCGTGAACAGTACCGCAAGCACCGGAAGGTTGCTGACGGTACTTTCATGCACCGGACACTGGGACGGCTCGTCGAGCATAAGGGATATTCCACCCGTATCTTTTGGAACGGTAATATGCTTTCCATCATGCGTCGCCACTATCACAATACCCTCAACCGGGAGCTGGCTGAAATGCTCGGTGTTTCCGAACGCAGCGTCACCCGGAAGGCCCGAGAGATGGGACTGGAAAAGGACAAAGGTTTTGTAGCCTCCCTTAGCCGGGAACATTTGTTGCTGGCAAACGCGAGAAGCAAGGAACTGGGATATCCGGGCGGCTTCACCAAGGGGATGAAGTTTCGGGGAAACCAGTACACCGGGAGGATAAGAGTTGAATAACATACAGCACGGTCAATATTATGAGTAAAAAAATGGTAATTGTGGTCACCGCAGTTGGTGTCCGTAAAGTAGTGGAAAAATGGCTCTGTGAGAATATGACTTGCGAGCTGGTTGTGTCACGTAACGCACGCCATGAGTGTTGTGTGGAAGTCATCTATGATAGCGGAAACCCTTCGGTTTTGCGTACTCTTCTACGCTCTGCCGTGGGTGAAATCATAGAGTTGTGCTGATGTGGTATGAATAGTTTGAGTTAATGAAAATCTGAATAGAATGGGCATACTTGAATTTTTCGACCAGTATAAGTGTACAAAAAATGAAAAAGAGCATCTTCTTGATTATTTGTGTACTATCAGAGTAAAGAGAGTGATTAAGGAAATCAATGACCTTAAAATAAACAAAAAAACAGTATAGCCATGCAGATAGACATCAACAGCCGCAAGCAGTTAAATAAACCCGAGAATTATGCGGCGTTTTACAGCCTTTTGAACCGCCTTCCGACATCGGATCGTGACGCACTGAAGGAAAGCATCGTTTCCCAGTACACGGAGGGACGTACCACGAGTCTGCGTGACATGACACTGAAGGAATACAGTGCCGCCGTGTCCGCCATGCAGAAGCTGGTACCGCCCACTTATCAGGAACAGCTCCGGAAGATTCTCCGTCAGAAGCGTTCCGCGGTACTGCACCAGATGCAGCTGCTGGGTATCGATACGGCCGACTGGGACCGGGTGAACGCCTTCTGCCGGGACAGCCGTATCGCCGGCAAGGAGTTCCGTGAACTTGACTGTGAGGCGTTGGACACGTTGCAGGTGAAGCTGCGTGCCATCCGCCGTAAACGTGAGAATAAACAACAATAGCAACCATTTAATTTTTTAGCTATGGATTTGAAAGAACAATTAAAAAGCCTGTCCGCCCAGGACAGGAAGGAGCTTTTGAAACAGCTCCAGCAGGAAGAGAAGGAAAGCAAGCGTAACCGGCGCGATGCCTATGAGGGCCTCCGTGCGCAGTTCATGCTTGAAGTGAAGAACCGGCTGCTCCCGGTTGTGGATGACGTGAAGGCGTTCCGCGACTGGGTGGAGAAAGAGGCCGCCGCCTTCCGTGCGGTGATGCGTGAATACGGCCAGCTGCGTAAGGACGAGCAGGCGAGCTTCACCATCGTGGACGGTGACATGAAGCTGGAGGTGAGGAGCAACAAGGTGAAGAGTTTCGACGAGCGTGCCGACCTTGCCGCCGAACGCCTGGTGGATTACCTGAAGCGCTACGCCATGGGGCGCGAGCTGGGTACCGACGACCCGATGTACCAGCTCGGCATGACCATGATCGAGCGCAACCGCCAGGGCGATCTGGACTACAAGTCCGTGAGTAAGCTGTACGAGCTCGAGGACCGTTTCGACAGCGAGTACACGGAGATCATGGACCTCTTCCGTGAGAGCAACGTGGTGTACAAGACCGCGGTGAACTACTATTTCCACAAACGTGACGAAAACGGTGTCTGGCACCGTATCGAACCCTCATTCTGCCGGTTGTAGTCATGGAGAAGACGAAGAACATCGCGCCGCACGTCATGGCCTGCAAGCGTTGTGAAGGCAAGGGACGTATCTTTTACCTGGACCAGGGAGGAGCTCCTTTATCCGCAAAATGTCCGGTCTGTAATGGCAGCGGGCGGGTGAAGGTACAGAGCAAGGTGATCACCCGCATCGAGCCGTTTGTTCCGGGTGAGGATGACACCGAACTGATGACCATGTGATTTTGTTCACACTCTAAACAGAAAAATGCCGCATTCATACACGATGCGGCGTTTTTTTATTAACATCCCCGGTTAAATGCCTAATTTTGCAGCATATACCTGAACTTATGGCTAAAGGACGAGACAAAAAACTGATAGAACTCCGTGATGAAGCCCTGTGCCGCCGTTACTATTACTGGACGGAGGTGCAGCGCCTGCGTTTTGATGATGCCCTGAAAGTGTTGTCCCGCCAGGAGTTTTTCATTTCCGAGGAGCGGATCATGTCCATTATCCGGTGCAAGTGCCGGGAGCTGAAGGACTTGGAGGTGAAGCCCGTCCCAAAGGTTAAGAAACCCCGCCTGACAGCCGTCCAGCTTTCCCTGTTCACGGGGGAATGAACCTTCCCCTTACTGCATGGCCGACTCGTCATGCAGCGTGAAAGAATAAACCGTCTCGTACACCTTGATGTTTCCCGGCAGCGAATAGTCCCGGCTCTTTACCCTGACCAGCGGGCTGGTCTCTTCCGTGCACTGGAACTCCTGCAAGGCTTTGTACAGCTCTTTGGCCTTCAGCTGCCGTTCCCTTACCTTGTCATAGGTTCCGGAGGTGTAGTGGGTGTCATCGTAGCAGTCAATGGCCAGTCGTATGGTGATGAGTGACTCGCTTTTCTGTACCCCGTAACCGAGGTCATTCCAGTCCGATTCGGCGTTCCCGACAAGCACGCAGGGGAAGGTTACCGGATAGTGGTCCTCCTCCGCCCCGGCTTCAAGCTGTCCGTAGTCCTCGTCAATGTATGACAGTTCAGGCATCTTTTCGGCGATGCGTTCCATGATCGCGATAAAAATTTCTTCCATGTTGTTATAAGTTTAAAATATTTCTGATTTCATTCTCCATTTTACGGTCTATCTTTTCGGACAGTTCCCGGCTTTCCCCGATAAACTGGCGTTGCGGTATTTTTATCCGGAGCTTTTTCTTTTTGGTCAGCGCCAGCCTTTTCCATTTCAGCGCTTCCTGATTTTCCTGCGGTTCATTGTTTGCGGCAGAACCCTTCTTTTTGCCTTTTCTTTTGCCCGTGGCGGCTTTTTTAGCCTTGCCTGAAGCCTGGTAATACTTCGCCCATGCAAAACGCCGCATTTGGGGCGTAACAGTCGGATGAACTTCTCCTCCCCAGTTATTGACCGGCGCATAGACGAGTTCGTTTGCCACCCTCACTCGGTATTCTCCCGGCATGTATTTGACGGAGCTGAAGAGATGGTTCCTTCCGGAGAGCAGCGTCCCGTAGCTCCCTGCCGCATCGGTCCGTCCCGAGGACAGCCTTTTCGCTTTCGGCCACGGGTGTAATCCTCCGTTTACGAAACCTTCCCGGCGGAAGTTGTCCTGGAAATGGTCTTTTGCCATTCGTCCAGCGATAACCGGCATTTTCCGTTTCATTAGCCCATCCAGTTCTTTCCGTTTGGCTTTTATCAGTTTTGAATATTCTTTTATGTCCATGAATGACTGAATTAAAAAATAATTTTATACTTTTGCAGCAAGGCGTTTTTTATGTGCCTTTTTGCGTTATGGAAATACCTAAACAAGTGTCGGAATTAGCAAACAGTAGCGGTTACAACTCCGTTGTCTTATCAGCCAGTTCCCCTGAAGGAAGCATCTATTCCGTGGGCTGTGTTGACGGGGATGGTTTTGAGTTGCCTGTCGGTCTTCCCGCCTTTATTCTGTTCGACGGCCAGTCCTGCCGTCTGGTGGACGGTGAGGAGGGGCTGGCACTTTCTTCCCGTTTATTTGGTGATGAATAGTCCCATGATTTTGGGATTTACCAGTTTGTTGTCTATTCTTATCACTCCCACACGGCCCGCTTTCATGCTCTGTATGTAATTGCTTGCATCATCCTTTCCGGTTTGCGGGTCGAAGAACCTTGTCTTTCCTTCAGTCACCTCTGCGCAGAACACGTGTGCGGAGCCGCCTTTCCAGGCACAATATATCTCGTATATTCCATCCTCTCTGAATTTTTCCCTGAAGTATTCCTTCAGCCGGTTTGCATTCATTACTTGATATCCCTTTCTGACCTGCCATTTATAGGTATAGTCATAATCCGGCTTTGTTCCGTCCCGGTTCAGGAAACGTTCTTCCCATGTGATACCTTGTTTTGCCATTTCATTGTATGCGCTTTGTCTGATGTTGGGTTTTGCCTCGATGTCAAACCCCAACCTTCTGAGCATGTGTGTCACGGTGCAGGTCTGGCAATTCACGCGGTATCCTTCCTCTTTTCCGAATTTCGGGTTCTCCTTTCCCTTGTTCGCCTGTTCGTATGTCATCGGCTTGCCTTTGGTAACGCCGAGTGCCTTTTCTATCTTGAGATTGTTGCGGGCGATGTCGGTTTTTTCCTCCAGCGTCAGGTTGTCCGGCATTTCGGCTATCATTTCGTTGATGCGCCTGGTCAGTGCGTCCACGGCTTTTTTTGCTCCCGGATGCGCTTCAGTAATGTAGGGGTGTTTGTCTGAAAACAGTTTGCCGTCTTTTCCCGGATTGTTTTCCAGACCGTCATGTGCCTTGTTCTGCCCGTTTTCGTCCGGTACCGCTGTCGGCGCTTCATCCGTTGATGAGAGCGTGCACTTGCAGTTCCATCTGTCTCCGGGCCTGTGCTCGTTCCAGAACGGATCATCTATCGGACGTATGGTCCCCCAGAAAATCTGGTGGTCGGCTCCCGGCGTCACACTTGTGGACGGCATCCATTTGAGGTTCGGCAATACATCCTTTTCCCTTTCGAACTGTCTCCAGTCCGCGGCCTGGTGTGCCCGTATGACGGCCGTGTCGTATTCTGTACGCAGCCAATGGATCATCTGGTGGTCGGCTATGGGCATGGCTTCCTTCACCCACTGTTCAAACGGCTTTAAACTTCCGTTTTTGTCCAGCAGCAGCGCTGCCATGTCGTTCTGTGCCCTGTGTACCTTGAAAGCTGCGAACACGGCGTTGTTCATTCGGATTTCACGGTAGAAGTCATAATCCGGATCATCGGTTTTCCGTGTCCCAAACCCCTTGTCGGTGGCTTTGTTCATCGTTTTCCACGTGGCCTCGAACAGGTTCTCCTCGATGTCGGTCATGGGATGGAAATCTTTGCTGTATATGTTCTTCAGGGCTTTCTTCAGTACCTCTTCATCGAACGAGAATAAAGTTTCCACCTGTTTGTCCTCCATTCTGTAGAGGTCGTTTATCACCATTCTAAAGCTGCCCCGTCTCTCCCCGGGGCTTTCCCGAAAAAACGTTTCAGCCAGTTGTATGCGTTTTTAAGGGCATTTTTCTTTTCTTTGGGTGTTCCTTTACCGTGCTTTTCCAGTTCCGGTTCTTCTTCCGGATCCGGTTCATCCTCTTCCGCCTTTTCGGTCTCTCGGGCCTTCGCTGCCTCGATTTCCGCCGCTTTCTCCTCCTGGCGTTTCTTCAGCTCGTCATAGTTTGCCGGTTTCTCGATCCCGAATTCCTCGTAGAGGTAGTCGTCACCTACCGGCAGGTTGAAGTTCGTACGCAGCTGTGTGAGGATGGACATCTTTTTCTCCGGTTCGATAAGCTTCTTTTCCGGATAGCAGAACTCCCCGCCTGTGGTGTCTATTCCGAGCATTGCGAATATGTCGGCCATGTCATAGTTGAGCACGTCGAGGATGTCCTGCCTGTCGGAGAGCGTCACTTTCTCCTCCACGTCCTTGTGTACGGTTCCCAGTGCCTGTGTGCCCTTGTCGGAGGCTTCGGTGGTGAGCGTGTTTCCGAGGAACAGCTTTGAGATTTCGTTGTTGCAGCGCTCGCAGAGCTTGTCGTAGAGGTCCGCGCTCCCTGTCTTGTTCGCGGCTTCCACGAGCTTGAGCACCGTATCCTCCGCGTGCACGAAAACCGACAGGCTTCCGGTGCTGTCCGCGTCGTCCAGCGCCCTCTGCCGTGCCTCGTCGTCATCCGTGGGATACGTGTACTCCCTGATGGGCGCTCCGAACACTTCCGCGAACTGTGCCCAGTCCGCCACGTCGTTACGTTTGTATATCACCCAGATGGCTGCTTTCACCAGCAGTCCGGGATCGTCGGGTGAACCGATGAACAACAGGTCGGGGTACTCGTCCCAGGACGTCCCGGTGGTGTCCGTCTGGTGCCGCAGTATGAGCCTGCGCACGGGATCGACGTGTTTGCGCGGTATCAGGTCGTAGTTCACCCATTCCCCCTTGCGGTAGAACTGCACGAGTGAGAACCCCCAGAATTTGGCGTCCAGGATGTCCCCTATGAACTTCCGGAACCATGGGGACCTGATCTGCTTGTTCACCTTCTCGTCCGGCTTCCCGTTCCTGCGGAATTCTATGGAAGATGCCAGTGCGGCATTCTTCCGTTTCTCTATGACACTTGTCAGGTGCGTGTCCATGAGTATGTCGCTGAACAGGTCGTACAGCCTGAAGCGTCTGGAGTAGTCCACATTCTCGAAAGCCCTTACCGCGAGCATGTAGTCCGCTATGTCTATACCGAACCTTCTGGGCTGTGTCAGTATGATGGTTGCGGGTCCTTTCTGCCCGGGCCTCGGCAGGTTCCCGCTTTGGGTTATCTTTCCGGCCCCTTTCTTTCTTTTGTTCATATTACCAATGGTTTACACGTTTACGGTTGCTTTTGATAAGGAAATTTGATTTTGCCGCCCTCGTCTCTTCGGACAGCAGGGGCAGGCCGTCCACCGATATCTCCTCGGCCGCCACGGCTTTCAGCCATTCGACCGCCCTTTCGTGGCGTTCCTTCCGCAGCGGTGACAGGTTCCTCGGGTTATGTATGCAGAAGATGTGGTACACGGCTATGTCGATGGCCATCATCAGGACAAGCTGGTTGCGTTTGTCACCGGTTGCCGTGAATATTTTGTCACAGTCGTAACGTCTGGAAAGGTAGCAGCGCATCTCGGCGACGGCGCGGTCCTCGCATATCTCCACGACGGCGTCGTCCTCCCTTGTCAGTGCGTCCAGAATCTCGCGGTGTATGCTCGCGTCGTAGTCTGAAAGTTCGATAAATTTGCTCATAATGATAGGTATTGAAGTTTACACTCTGTACTTGTTTTGTGACCGCGTGCTTTTCCTTGTGACAATGACGGGCTTTTCCGACTGTCTGGCCTTGCGGTCTATAATTCTGTTTCCCCCCTCCACGCAGTCGGGTCCGTCTGCCGGATAGGTCAGTTGCAGGTTGAACAGCTTGAACTGTTCCGCCATCCGTTTCATGTGCGGGTTGTCCTTTTCGGCCTCGTTGAGTACCAGGTTCCCCTCCCGGTTGAGCGGTTCCAGGTTCGCCTCGATACGTGTGGCCTTGTCGGTCTTCTTCTCCTCGTCCCCGGTGATGTACAGTGATATTTTCCTTTCCCTGCGTATCCGCCGCACGATGGGCTGGAATACCTGCTGGAAAAAAGGATCCTGTAATTTGTTGTTCTCCATGTAACAGTATACGGTGGTTTTCCCGCCCACGAACTCCAGCAGCTTGATGTACCACTCTACAAATTCCGCGTTCAGCCCCCTGTCCAGGAACGTTTTTATCAGATAAAGCCTTCCCGCGAGTTTCCCGAGCAGGCACACCGTTTTGGTGGAACTTTTTTTCGTCTTGTTCTCTCCCGGTGCGGGGTCCCCGTATATCACCAGGAACTTGAACTTGGAAAGTGCCGGCACTTTCCCGTAGGTGATTTCCGCGAACACGCCGCCGTCCACCACCGGGTTGTTGAAGAACTCTTTCTGTGCCGCCGCCGCGCTGACCAGTGAGAGGAAGAGGTCTATATCCTCCTCGGAGTTCTTTTCGGGCCATACGGACAGCCCGTCCTTTCCCCGGATGTTGATGATATCCACGTGCCCGATTCCTTTCGCCTTCAGTTCGGTTGCCTTTTCGATGGCCCTTTTGATGCAGCAGTCCGGCGCGATGATGTTCCCGTTGAACAGGATGCGGTAGTTTCCCGATACGGACATGGTCGGTATCAGCGCCTCCTCCAGCCATTTCCATTTGGTTTTGATCCGTTCCGGATTCCGGCACTCCTCGTCGGTGTCTATATCGTCCACCAGAATGAAGTCCGGCCGGAAGTTCTTGTTACGCGTACCGCGCGGTGACTGCCCGGCTCCGATGGCGCGGAAGGAGCATCCGGACATGCAGGTGAACTCCCCGGTTTCCCACGCTCCCGGTTTTTTCTGCTGTCCGTAGTCCTGTATGATCCGCTGGTTCTCCTCGAAGTTCGCCATGAACGGCAGCAGTAGCCTTTCCGCATTGTCTGCCGAGTTGGAGATCAGCAGCACGTTGCGTATCTTTTTTGTCAGTGCCAGTTTGGATATCTCCATCATGGAGCGTGCGGATTTCGCCAGCTCGCGTGACCAGGCCCTTACCTCGTACCAGCGGTTGTTCCTCATCAGCCGCCCGGTGGCTTTTTTGTGGAAGGCGGCGGACTCGCAGGTGCAATACATGGCGAAGTAGTATTTGAACCACTCCTCGTCGTTCTTCTCCAGTCTTTCCCGCCTCTGCCTGATTTCCGTTTCCGTGTCCGTGGGGTTGATGTCCGAATGTTCGCGCACGGATGCCACCAGCTCGTTCCAGTTGTCCAGTGCGATCCTGTCCTGGGGTGTGAGTCTTTTCTTTGCCATGTCAGGATAATTTTGATTTGACAAACGCGTCCAGAAGCGGGGTGATCTCCTTCGCCTGCGTGGAATCGTAGGTCCGCACCCATTTGAGCAGGTCGGAGAACACGGAGATGATGTCCGCCAGCCCCACTTCTGTTTCCAGTTTCTTGATGGCGTTCGACAGTTTGGAAATGGTGTCCGCTTCCGCGGCGTTCGGGAACCGTTCCCCTTCCGGCTTTCCCATGATGGCGTTGTTGAGTTCCGCCAGCTGCCGGTACAGGTTCTTCAGCTGCTCCTCCCGTGTGATGGTTATGGAAGCCTTCAGCTGCTCCCAGTTTCCTTTGCCTATCCAGTTGTTCACAGTCACCCGTGAAACCCCCACACGCTCGGCTATTTCCGCCTGCGTGAGCGTTTCGCGGGTGTAGAGCGTTTTCGCCCATGCCTTTTTCTGCTCGTTTGTAAGTTCGGCCATATTACCTCCTTTTTTACGTGCAAAATTGATAAGGAAAAGGAGCGAAAAAAAACGCGCTCCGCATGATGACATTTTAAAGCGTCATGGCAATCCTTTAAAGTCTCCATGATGAAAACGCGGTTTGAAAAAGGCTTTTAATCCCCCTAATTTCGCACCGTAAACTTTGCAGGGAAGGACCTGCCAAAACGATAGTGACATGAGTAGATTTTTCAATATGATACCCGGAACCGATGCCTGTTGCATCCTTCTTTACGGTGACATCGGTGAGTACGATGATAACGTGCGCAGCGGTGATATTGCCCGTGAACTTCTGGAAGCGGAAGCCCTGACCGGGAAGGTGGACGTGCGTATCAACAGCAACGGCGGCGAGGTTTATTCGGGCATCGCCATTTTCAATGCCTTGAAGAACAGCAAGGCCGACATTACCATCTACGTGGACGGCATCGCCGCCAGCATGGCCTCCGTCATCGCCCTTTGCGGCAAGCCCGTGCAGATGAGCCGTTATGCCCGTCTGATGCTTCACAGTGTCCAGGGCGGCTGTTACGGCAACAAGGATGAGATGAAGGACTGCATCCGTGAGATCGAGGCGCTTGAGGATACCCTTTGCGAGATGTATGCCACCCGTATGGGCAAGGACAAGGAGGAAATCCGCGCGATGTATTTTGACGGCAAGGATCACTGGCTGCGTGCCGACGAGGCGCTGGCGCTGGGGCTTATCGACGGTATTTATGACGCTGACCCGGTACCGGAGGACAGTACCCCCGAACAAGTATTTCAAATATTCAATAACCGGCTGCACAAGCCACAAAACGAGAATAGCATGAATTTAGACGAACTCAAGAGACGTCCGCGGTTCAAGAACTGTGCGACGGATGACGATTTCCTGCGTGAAATCGGACTGCTGGAAACGGAGGCTGGCAAAGTCCCGGCCCTTGATGCCGAGGTCACCCGCCTGAAGGGCGAACTGAAGGTGTTCCAGGACAAGGCGGATGCGGATGACGCTGCCGCGCGTAAGAAACTGCTTGATGATGCGGAACAGGACGGCCGTATCGATGCCGCCACCCGCCCCATCTATGAGAACCTTCTGGCAAAAGACCGGGAGAACGGGGAAAAGGCATTGGAGAAGCTTTCCCCCAAACGTAGTGTCATGACCGACCTTCGTGTGAATCCGACGGGTGAAAGCCCCTGGAACAAGCGCATGAGCGAGATTAAGGACAAGTTGAACCATAAATAAAAACATTTGCCATGGCAATAGTAGTAAGAAACACGAATTACAACGGCGAGGTACTGGAGAAAATACTGGTCCTGGCCACCACCGGGAATGACCTTGTAGAAAAAGGTCTGATCATGGTGATCCCCGGTGTGGAGAAAAAAATCAGCCTGCCGCGTATCAAGACGGGCAAGATGCTCCAGAAGCGTAAGGAGAACCCGACTTTGGAAGACTCGAAAGGCAATTTCAATTACTCGGAGAAATCACTGGATCCGGAGGACTTCATGGCGTTCACGACTTTCAATCCCCGTGCCTTCGAGCATGTTTGGCGCAAGTGGCAGCCGAAGGGCAACCTCGTGTTTGCCGAACTTCCCCCCGAAGCGCAGAACACGCTTCTGGATGAACTTAGCAAGAGTGTGAAGTTCGAGCTGGGCTGGCATTACCTGAACGGCGAGTTCGGTTCGGACGACGACCACCTTTTCAACGGTATCCTGACCCAGGCGGCTAAAGATCCGGATGTGATCGTGGTTCCGGCTCCTTCCGATACTTCCATGATCGGCAAGTTGAAGGCTGTCCGCAAGGCTATTCCAAAAGCCCTGCGTGAGAATCCGAACCTGCGTATCCTGATGAGTATTGACGACTTCGACAAGTACGATGACGAGCTGACCGAACGCGAGTACAAGAACACGAGCGAGACGGACATCAACAAGAAGCGTTACAAGGGTATCACCATCGAGACGCTGAATTCCTGGCCTGATGGCCTTATCGTAGCCACGCTCTGCTCGATGAGCGCTGACGGCAACCTTTTTGCCGGTGTGAACCTCCAGGACGATGAGGAGGTGATCCAGATTGACAAGTGGATGAACTCCAGCGAGCTGTACTTCTTCAAGCTGCTTATGAAGGCCGACACGGAAATCGCCTTCGGCGAGGAGTTCGTGGTGCTTGACACCCGTGAGACTCCGGTGTTCAAGGTAGTGGAACGCAGCATTTCTGCCGATCCGGCCGCTCTTTCTTTCAAGGCCGCCGGTGAGAGCAAGGAGGTGAAGGTCACTGCCTCCGGTGATTACAGCGTGGTTTCCATTCCTGCCGGTTTCACGGCAGTCGGTACCGATGGCTCTCTGACGGTCACCGCCGGTGTGAACAGTAGCGGCAAGGCGGTATCCGGCACACTTGTACTGGGCCTGGACGCCGATCCGGAGAAGAAGGTGGAGATAGCACTGTCCCAGGCGGCCGTTGATGAAGAGGAAGGCGGTGAGTGATGGGAAAGCTGAAGTATCTTGTCATCCATTGCACGGCCACTCCTGAAGGGCGTGAGGTAAGCGGTGCGGAGATTCGCGCCTGGCATACGAACCCCGTCTCAAAGGGCGGCCGCGGCTGGAAGCAGGTCGGATATACCGACCTGTTCCATCTGAACGGCGGAGTGGAACGCCTGGTGAACAATAACGAGGACGCGAATGTGGACCCGTGGGAAGTGACCAACGGCGTGGCCGGTTACAATTCCGTGAGCCGCCATATCGTCTATGCCGGCGGGTGTGCAAAGGATGGTAAAACGCCTGCGGACACCCGTACCTCCTGGCAGAAAAAGGCGCTTGAGAAGTACGTGAAGGATTTCCATCGTCGTTTTCCCGATGTGAGAATCGTCGGTCACAATGAACTGGCGGCCAAAGCCTGCCCCAGTTTTGATGTACAGAGATGGCTTAAACAAATAGGTATAACTCAATAAATCAACAACAACATGAAAAGATTTCTTTTATTCTTTGTGCTGATACTCGGATTCGTGTCAGCAACTTTTGCCCAGACCGGTACAGTACCGGAAGTCGATTATAGCGCGATGATCACCACCTTTGCCGGTTTTGTCGGTGGCGTGGTGTTGCTCACGGAAGGGATCAAGGCTCTGTTTCCAAAAATGCAGGGCTTGGCGACACAGATTGTCAGCTGGTGTGTGGGCATTGTGGCCGCCATGCTTTTATGGTGGCTGGATGCGGGCTTTGTCGCTGATGCCACGTGGTATATCGCGTTGTGTTACGGGTTCGGTGCGTCCCTTGTGTCCAATGGTGTTGCCGATACGGGATTTGTCCAGTGGCTCATCGGACTGTTTGCGGGTAAGGATGCCGGTAAATAGGCTTTGACCTGAAAGACCAGTGTGCGTATGGACTTCAGTGCTGTCATGAATCTGGTGCTGGGCGGTGGTCTGGTAGCCACGATAATAGCCATCATCACCCTGAAATCAACGGTCAGGGAAGCGAGGGCGAAAGCGGAGAAGGCTACCGCCGAAGCCGAGACGGTACGGATTGACAATACCGAACATGCCACCCGTATCCTGATCGAGAATATTGTAGAACCCTTAAAAGAGGAACTGAATGAAAACAGGAAAGCTTTGCAGGCGACCCGGCGTGAAATGGCACGCCTCCGGAAAGCCATTGATACTGCCAACAGTTGCAGGCATCATGATGATTGTCCTGTTCTTTACGGGATGCGCGAGTACTCGAAAGAGCAGGACGGAGGTGAACCGGAACAGCAGCCTGTCGTCAAGCGCCGACAACGTGTCAAACGTGAGGCGGGGGTTGTTGATGGCGGGGATTCCGAAATCGGCGGTGAGCCTGACGATCCCTCCGGACAGCCTCCGTAAACTTCCCTCCGGTTCGTCCTACCATTCCAGGAACGGGCAGGCGGGCCTGACGGTGAAGAGCGATGCGGCCGGCAATATCATAGCGGAGGCATCCTGCGACAGCCTCCAGCGGCTGGTACTGTGTTATGAGGAGGAACTGACCCGTATCCGTAATGAGACACATGAGGACTCATTCACAGTTGAAACGGAATTTGAACGTCGCTTTAGTCCCGTTAAAATAGCGCTGGCCGCTTTTATAACCGGATGTGTTGCCGGCATAGTATTAACTTTCAAAATCAAGAAACAATGAATAAGAATTTCATGTACGGCGTCGGTGCCGTGAAATACAAGGACTTTGTGGTGGGTTACATAGAGAAGAATTCGTTTGACATGGGCGGGCAGAAACCCGAATCCGCCAAAATCGAGGCGGAGCAGGTGCCGGGAACCCCGGTGCTTATCATTCCCCAGTCGAATGGCAGCATCGCCCCCACGTTCAACGTTATCCAGCTGAACTACGAAAACCTGCATAGCTTGCTGGGTGGTACCATGCACTACAAGGAAGAGGACTCGGAAAAGAAAACCCCGATTGGTTGGACGGCCCCGACGGCAGCCGTGTTGCTGACCGGTCCGTGGGAAATAGCCCTTGTTTCGGGGCAGAGCATCCTGATTCCCAATGGCACGCTACTTTCCAATCTCGGCGGCAAGCTGACCCTGACAGAAACGGCGAAAATCGAATGCACGCTGGAAGTGGCCATGCCGGAAGACGGCTCCCAGCCCCATGGCGTATTCAATACGGATTCTATCCCGGAAGAGTGGAAACAGTATAAACTGCCTCCTGCTGAATCTGCCGCTGCTGCTTCCACTAACCTGGCCGAGGAGTAGCGTATGGACGAAGCTGTCATCAAGCAGATCCAGCGTGAGGGTGCGGACGCGCTGCTGGATATCGGTGTGAGCGTCCCGCTGAAAGCGTTTCATATCCCTTTCAGGAAATCCCCGCTGGAGCTGCGCGTGACCATGAGGCGGCCTTATATGTCCGGTCAGATTCTTTTTGCCCGGACATATTTGTCGATGGGGATCACCAGTGAGGAGATGTGGGGGTTCAGCAAGGAGGAGGAAATGCAGTTTCTGGCCTCTCACGGCAAGGCGGTGAGCCGTATGGTGGCCTATACCCTTTGTCGTGGCCCTTTCAGCCGCCGCGTGCTTTTGCGCCCGGTGGCATGGCTCATAAGGAACTTCATGGAACAGCGTTATCTGGTGGGTGCGATCAAGCGTTTTGTCAGCCTGATGGGTACCGACCCTTTTATACCTATTATCAGATCAGCCGAGCGGACGAATCCGATGAGCTTGAGACTGAGCCAAAGAAAGAAGGGGAGTTAAAGAGCCGTTATGAAGGCTCCCATAGCCCTTTCGGTTTTGTGTGGCAGATTGCCAGTGCCACCGGCTGGAGCGTGGACTATATACTGAACAAGGTGAATTACCAGACCCTGATCATGATGCTTAGTGACGCTCCCCGGTATGTCCGTGACAAGTCCGGATCTTCCGGTCCTGCGGATGAGCGGAGCGCCGAGGATGAAGCGGATGGAATAGTAGGATTTTTTCAAAGCAAGCTAAAATAGATGAAACCGGTACAAATAGAATTCCTTATGGTGGACCATTTGAGCGCCCGTCTTGACAAGGCCGTGGGCAAGATCGAGCGGATGTCCCAGCAGGCATCGTCCGCCAACAGACAGATCCGGGAACTTGACAGGAGCGGTTCCCTGTTGAACAACACCGTCGGCAAGCTGGCGGCCGCCTTTACTATCAAGGAGCTGGTGTCGAACATCACCAAGGTACGCGGCGAGTTCCAGCAGCTGGAGGTGTCGTTTCAGACCATGCTCGGCAGTGCGGAGAAGGCCGACACCCTGATGCAGCAGTTGGTACATACGGCCGCGACCACTCCTTTCGGCCTGGAGGATGTCGCGCAGGGTGCCAAGCAGCTTCTTGCCTACGGGTTTGGAGCGGAGAAAGTGAACGAGACGCTGATCCGCTTGGGTGACATCGCTGCCGGACTTTCCATCCCTTTGAACGATCTGGTCTATCTTTACGGCACCACCATGTCCCAGGGACGGCTTTATACACAGGACCTGAACCAGTTCACCGGCCGGGGCATCCCTATGATCGCCGAACTGGCCAAGCAGTTCGGCGTGGCTGAAAGCAAGGTGAAGGAGCTTGTGGAGGAAGGCAAGGTCGGTTTTCCCGAAGTGCAGAAGGTCATAGAGAGCCTGACGGACGAGGGCGGAAAATTCAGTGGTCTGATGGAGGCACAATCCAAAACGATAACCGGACAGATCTCCAATATAGAGGATGCCGTTTCAATGATGTTCAATGAAATCGGGCAACAGTCGGAAGGTGTCATCAACACCACGCTTTCCGGTGTTTCCTACATGGTGGAGCATTACGAACGTTTCGGCCGTATCCTGCTCGGGCTTGTCGGTACGTATGGTGTGTACCGGACCGCCGTCATGACAGTCACGGCCGTGAAAGGCTGGGCGGTGGCTGCGGAGGCGTTGCATTACAACTGGCTCCTGCTGGTTGAGAAAGCGCAGAAAATGCTCAACCGGACCATGCTTTCCAATCCCTATGTGCTGGTTGCGACCCTGCTTGCCGGTGTTGCCGTGGCACTGATCTCCATGAAGACGGAAACCGAACGTTTGCAGGAATCCGAGGAAAGGTATCAGCAGCAGAAGCAGAAAACCATAGAGGCCGAGGAAGAGCACAGGCGCAAAATAGAGGAACTGTGTTCCATTGCCGGGGATGAAGCCGTGTCCACGGATGCCCGGCGTGAGGCGCTAAACAAGCTGGAACAGAAATATCCGGATATATTCTCCAAATACGACACCGAGTATGAGAAACTGAAGAATATCAAGAAAATCAAGGAAGAGATAGCCCGATTGGAAGCCGGTGAGTCCATATCCAATCCCGCCAATGAATTGAAACGTGTGGATGACAGGATAAAAGAACTTGAAGGCAAGACCCGGTTGGCAACCGAATATTACCAGGACAGCTACGGGCGGCAAAGAGCCCGATATGTCCGGAAATCCGCACGTTCAAGGGATGAGGAGGCAGAGCTTCAGAATCTGTACGGAAAACGCAAGAGCCTGAACGGACAAATCCGCAAGGACGAGGTAAATGCCTATTTCGAAAACCTGACCGGTGTGAGTAACGAGACCCTTGCACAGCAGATAAAGCAGCGTAGAACCCTGCTTGCCCGGATGTCTGTCCAGGAGAAGGAATACGGAAAGATTACGCAGGGTGACGAAAATCTTACCGGAACTTATTCCCGTGACGAACTGAAGTATCAGCTGAACAAACTGGTTTCGGAACAAAACCGGCGTAACCTGCCCACGGATTCAAGCACTGACTGGGTGGCTGCGGCAAAAGAGAAATACCAGGATGCGCTCAAGGCTTATAACGCCTTTCTTCAGGAAACGTCCAACAGCCTTTCCCGTGAGGAGTTTGAGAAGAAGGCGAAAGAACTGAAGGATGCCGTCGATACCGCCAAAAAGGAGTACGACAAGGTCAAGCCCGGTGAGGATAAGGATTCCGAGGCCGAACGGAAGAAGGCGGACAAGGCGGAGAAAGAAGCCCAACGCCGCAAACAGGTTTCTGAAAAGCTGGGCCAGGAACTCGCCGGGCTGCAAAGGAAGAATGACGAGGCGGAGATTGAGATGATGACCGAGGGGCTGGAGAAGAAGCTGCGCCAGATAGACAATGAATACCAGGCACGCAAGGATGAAATAGCCAGGCAGGAAGCCGGTTGGAAACGTGACAACGCGAAAGCGGGGCAGTCCGGTTCGCTGTCGGAAGATCAGCAGTCCGAAATAGACAAGGCCCGTGAGCTGAACGAGTCCGGCCGACAGAAGAAAATAGCGGAAGCTTATCGGGAAGAGTTCGGAGTGATGCAGGAATATTTGCAGGCCTACGGCACCTTCCAGCAGCAGAAACTCGCCATCGCGACCGAATATGCGGAAAAGATACAAAAGACGACGTCCGGCAGCGAGAAGCTCTCTCTCGGTGTTGAACGTGACAGCAAACTTGCCGGCATCGAAGTGCAGGAACTGAAAGCCCGTATTGACTGGGGTACTGTCTTCGGTGAATTCGGCGGGATGTTTTCCGATATGATAAAGCCTGTATTGGCGGATGCCAGAAAATACATGCTCACTGACGAGTTCCGAAATGCCGACCATGCCAGCCAGGACGCGCTTGTCTCTGCCGTCCAACAGATGGAGAGGGCTTTGGGCGGTTCCGGCAAGGTCAGTTTCAAGAAACTGGGTGCCGAGGTTACTGCCTACCAGAAAGCCCTTTCAGACCTGAAGGAGGCACAGGCGGTGTATGTGGACACCTATACGGCACTCATTGCCGCCCAGAAATCATACATTGAGGCGCAACAGTCCGGAACCGAACAGGAGAAGGAGTCCGCCCGGCAAGCCCTGGAAACGGCGCAGGCTAATGCCGATGCCGCGAGTGAGAATATAAACGCCTTGCAGGAAACGGCTGACAGTGCCCGGCAGTCCCTCTCGAATACTGCCTCCGGTCTGAAGACCAGTATGGAGAATGTGAGGGACGGATTGCAGCAGATTGCCTCCGGCAGTATCAGCGGGGCGTATAATGGCCTGATCACACTCGGCAAAGGTGCCAAGGAAGTGGACGGCAAACTGGGCGAGGCTTTCGGAAAGGTTTCCGAAACACTTGAGGATGTGCCTGTTGTCGGCTGGATTGTAAGTATTATAGACCTTTTCAAAGATGGTTTGAGTGTGGTCATCGGTGGCCTGCTCGACGCGGTGTTCAATGCCGTGAGCGGTATTCTTGACGATGTGCTTTCCGGTGATCTTTTTGTGACTATCGGAAAATCGCTGCTTTCCGGTGTGGGCAAGATATTCGACGCATTGACCTGGGGCGGATTTTCCTCCTGGACGACTTCAAGCAATGCCAAAGAGGTCCAGGAAACCATCGACCGGCTGACCGAGCGCAACGAGACCTTGCAGACGGCTATCGAGGACCTGACGGAGGAGATCAAGGCGAGCAAGGGTACAAAGTCCGTGGCCGCCTACCGGGATGCCTACAGGCTCCAGCAGGAGACGAACTCGAACTATCTGGACATGGCCATGTCGCAGGCCGGCTATCACGGTTCGCATCACAGCTGGAATTATTACTGGGGCGGTTTCTCACAGGAACAGATTGACCGTTTGAGCGGTCAGATCGGGCGTAGCTGGAACGGTGACATCTGGAACCTAAGTCCGGAGGAGATGAAGAAGTTGCGCAGTAACGTGGACATGTGGACGCAGATCCAGGATACCGGCAAGGGCGGATATGGAGGTCGTCTGACCGAGAAGCTGGATGACTATATCGACCAGGCGGGCAAGCTGGAGGAACTTACCGACCAGCTGTATGAAGGTCTCACCGGTATTTCCTTCGACAGCATGTACAGCAGTTTCGTGGATAACCTGATGGATATGAAGTATGATGCCGCAGCCGCGGCGGAGGACATATCCGAGTATTTCATGCGTGCGATGCTGTCAAACAAGATCGGTGAGCTGTATTCCGACAAGCTGAAAGGCTGGTGGGAGAAATTCGGCAAGGCGATGGAAGACAATGACCTTACAGAAGCCGAGCGTAAGGCCCTCCAGGACGAGTACATGAAGTATGTCGAGGAAGCCATCGCTCTTCGTGACAATCTTGCCGCGGCCACCGGGTACGATAACTCGGGCGGTACGAGCCAGAGCGCCAAAACCGGCGGTTTTTCAGCCATGACACAGGACCAGGGTACAAAACTGGACGGCATGTTCACCAGCGGGTTGCAACACTGGTCGAGCATCGATGAGAAGATGGAGAGCGTCATCGACAAGATGAACACCGCCGAGGGGCATCTTGCCCGTATCGAGGAGAACACCGGCACGAGCGCGTCGCACCTTGGCAAAATAGAGGAAGAGATTCGTAAAATCAATCGTGACGGAGTAAAATGCAAATGATATGGAAAAGATATTAGGCGGTCTGGTACTTGTCAACGGTACCGACATCTGGAGTACATACGGGGTGTTCCTCGTTGAGGACAAGCGCGGCGGGATGGATAACCTGACCGCCATCCTGACCCCGAGCAAGACGAAAACGGACACGGCTGTGAATATCCGGGAGGAGGACGGGGAGAAATATTCCTCCGTGCTGACGCCCAGGAACGAGGCCCGTGACGTGACGCTTCATTTCGCCCTGTTTGGCAAAACGCAGGCCGGCTGGCTGAAGAAGTATTTCGAGTTCATCAATTTCCTGAAGAAAGGCCGTGACGGGTGGCTTGAGATTTCCTTTCCCCAACTTGCCCTGACTCTCCGTGTGAAATATACGGATTGCAGCAAGTTCCAGCCTCTGACCTATCTCTGGAAGGAAGGCGTGCACGCCGGCAAGTTCAAGGTGAAGTTCCGGGAACCTGTCCCGGTCATATAAATGTGATTCAAACCCTATTCAAACGACGTTTAAACAAGATACAGACATGCTGACCATCTATGACAGCAACGGCAACAGACGGACCGATATCGAGGCGGGCGACAGCTCCACCCAGGTGAAGGAGGTGCAGGGTGACAATGTCCTGACACTCTCTTTCACGCATTACGAATATATCGCCCTGGACGTGAATGACCGGGTGGACTTTGAGGGTGAGCGCTACTGGCTGACCGAACGGTACATCCCGAAGCAGAAGAGCGGCCAGGAGTGGGTATATGATTTGAAGTTTTACGGTATCGAGAGCCTGGTGAGACGTTTTCTTGTGCTGGAGACCACCGACGGGAACACCGAGCCTGTGTTCACGCTGACAGCGACTCCGCGTGAACACGTGGCCATGATCGTGAAGTGTATCAATGACGGAATGAACCACACCACCGACTGGAAAGTGGGGCGGGTGGACGGTACGGACCTTATCGTCATCGATTACGAGGGGAAGTACTGCAACGAAGCCCTGAAAGAGATAGCCGAAGCGGTCGGCGGGCAGGCTGAATGGTGGGTGGAAGGCCAGACCGTGAACGTGTGCCGGTGTGAGCATGGCGAGGAAATAACGCTGGGCTACGGGAAGGGACTGACCGGAATCGAACGCGACACGACGGGTACCGACAATTTTTATACCCGGTTGTTCCCGGTAGGCAGCACGCGGAACATAGATCCGTCAAAATACGGGCATAGCCGCCTGATGCTTCCGGGGGGCAGGCAATATGTCGAGATACATACGGAGGAGTACGGCATCTATGACCGTTACGAGCAAGACGCCTTCAGCGGCATTTATCCCCGCAGGATCGGGGCTGTCAGCAGTGTGCGCAGCGAAGATGTGAAAGATGACGACGGCAACCCTTTCACGGTCTATTATTTCAGGGACGACAGCCTGAATTTCGATCCGAACGATTACGAGCTGCCCGACGAGACCAAACGTGTATCGTTCCAGGACGGTGACCTTTCCGGACTGGGGCAGGGTGAGGACCACTATTTCGAGGTGAATTTCAACAGTGCCACCCGTGAGTTCGAGATTATTACGATATGGCCCTATGATGATGACACGCAACTCCCCGGCGGCAAACTTATTCCGAAATCCGGTGACCGTTATATTCTCTGGAATATCCGTATGCCGGACGAATATTACCCGCTTGCCGAGGAGGAGTTTCTTACGGCGGTGGAACAGTTCAATACCGAATGCTGGCAGGATCTTGCCGTTTACAAGGCCCCGACCGACCATGTGTGGATTGAGGAGAACGGTGTTTCCCTGTCCGTAGGCCGCCGTGTGAGACTTGAAAGCGAGGAGTATTTCCCCGAAACCGGTTATCGCAGCAGCCGCATCACGAAAATTACCCGGAAGGTGAACCAACCCGGGGAGATGGACATCGAGATCAGCGATGCCCTGCATAGTGGTGCGTTTGAACGGGTGAATGACAGTATCGGGGAACTGAAAAACTATACGAAGTCAAAGGCGGAGGGTGCCGCGCTTCCTGACATTATCCGTAGCTGGGACAAGACACTGCCTACGGACAACAATCTTTTTTCCGCGCGGAGAAGTCAGGCGGAACACATCAGCAAAAAAAAGAATGACCGTGCAAAGGGGAAGATCACCTTCGAAGCGGGAGCCTCTTTCGGACAGGAGGATAATGCGGGTATTGATGACAAGGGCAATGCCGAGTTGCTGACCCTTGTCGTGCGTGAGTTCCTTCGCAGCCCGAAATTCGTGGACGGTCTTTTCGGTGAGGGGTGGCGGCTGTGGATGGAGGACGCTTTGTCCCATCTTACCATCGACAAGCTGACGGTACGTCAGGTCATGGTAGTATTGGAGCTGCTTATCGAGAAGGTACGCAGCGTTGGCGGCCAGCTGTGCGTCAGCGCCGCCAACGGGAAAATAAAGACCGCCGTACTTGAGGACGGTTACTGGAGGATCACTTTCGAGCAGGACAACAGTTTCCAGGCCCATGACCTGATGCGCTGCGCCACGTTCAGCGGCGGGAACCTGAAAGGGTACTGGGTGGAGGTGGCCGGCGTGGAGGGTGACTCCATTCTCGTAAGTGAGGATGAATTTTCAGGTTCCCTTCCGGAGGCCGGTGACGAGTGCGTGCTGATGGGCAACACGGAGAACCCGCTGCGTCAGAACCTGATCCTGATCTCCGCCACCGAGGACGGTCAGCCCCGCGTGGACGTGATGGACGGGGTGAAGGCGAAGAACTTCACCGGCTGCCTTCGTGCGCGCCTGGGCAACCTGGACGGCATCAGCGATGACTGGTTCCCGGCTGACAACCAGCCGCACGGCAACGGCCTTTACAGCGACAACGCCTACCTGCGCGGGACTTTCCTTCTGGTGACCGGTGAGGACATCAAGACCAAGTTCGAGATCGTGGAGGGGCGCATCACCAGCGCGGTGACCGCCCTAAGGAACGACTTCGCCACGGAGAAGGGCTACCTGAACAACCCCGCCTTCGATGACGGGCTGGAGAAATGGAACACGGAGAACGAGACGGTGTTCTTCCTGGCAGGTAACAAATGGATCTGGGCGAACAACAACGTACTGACCAGAAAGGGCGACGGGGCGAGCGTGACGGTGGATGACGGGCGGACGGTGGTGCACATCCGTAACAAGTACATCCTCCAGAAACGGGCGAATTTGAAAAGCATCCCCTCCATGCCTGTGAACGGTGACGGGGAGAAGGAGGCCGTGCCGGTGTACCTTTCCTTCTTCTACCGCTGCGCAACCAAAGGGACTCTAAGAGTCCAGTTCCTGGACGTTGACAAGACGGGTTTCGCGAACTTCAACAGCCTGGAGGTGGAGGAGGAACTGTCTGCAACTGATGGTTACGTGCAGTACACCTGTAGCGGCCTCTGGAACGGTACCGGTGATTTCAAACTGTCCTTTACCGGTGACATCTACCTGTATATGCTCGTGCTGTCCACTGACAAGGTGGAGAGCCTTGCACACCGCTACCGGACGCTTTTCGAGCAGTCGGAGCGTCTGGTGAAGATAACGGCCGCCGTCTTTGACCGTGACGAGAATATGCTGGAAGAGACGGGGCTTGTGGTGAAGCCTGAAGGCGCGGGCATCTACGCCCAGGACGCGGACGGGAAACTGGCGCTTATCGGCGTGAGTGTGGACGGGACGGACGCTGACGGCAACAAGATCAGCGTGGTGAAGCTGACCGGTGACCGCGTCAAGCTGGAGGGCCTCGTGACGGCCAACGATAATTTCAAGATCCTGGAGGACGGGAGCATCGAGGCGAACGCGGGCACGTTCTCCGGGCATATCCGCACGAACTTCCACCTTGTGGAGTCGAGCGACGCCGTCCTGACCTCCTGCTCGGGCCGCGGCGAGGCCGGCTACCTGATCGGCCGCGAGCTGAGCCTGAAGGTGGACATGGCCGGTTCGTCGAACGGTGCGGACATCATCCTTCCGAACGACGTGCGTTATATCGGCTCGCGCGTAACCCTTTACAACGGCTGCCACCCTCCCTATACGCGTACGGTGGGCTCTATCCGCTACAGCTCCGTCCGTGTGGACGACGGCACGCTGCTCCGCGGTTCCAACGTGAACCTTAGCAGTGATTCGCTGCTTTCCTATTCCGACCCCTACAGGATCGACTGGATCAGCGGGATCATCGAGCTGGTCGGTACCCCCGAGCTGAACGGGAGAATCCTTGCGGACCTGGTTTCGTGGCGGGGAGCGTCGGCCGGTCCCCCCGCTTCCCCCTCGAGCGGATGGCTTTACTACGACACGAAAAGGAACCGCAACTACCTTTACTGGTACGGCGCGTGGGTGGAGTTCCCCGTTTACGGCGGCGCTTCCGATGATCTCCGCATCACGTGGAAGGGAGAGCTTTCTTCCGCTCCGGAGAACCCGGAGAGGAACTGGCTGTACGTCACCTCCGTGAACCGCTTCCTCCTGCTCTACACGGGCGAGGATTGGGAGGAGCCCGCCATCATTAACAGCCTGAACAAGTGCGGCTGGTGCATCCTTGGCTTCAGCGCGCTTTCATACCATTATTACAATGACTGACAACAATAAAAAAGGAGGAATAACTTATGGCACTTACAGAATCGGAGAAAACGGAACTTAAGAACGACATCCTGAACGCTATCAAGGCCGAGAGCCAGAGCGTTGATGAACTTGTGGAGGTCAGCTCCCTTGACAATATCAAAAGTCTCCCCGCCCTTCGCGGCAGTGAGCTGGTGAGTGCTCCGCTCACCCTTTTGCGTAAACCGGCCGATGATGCCGCTGCCACGGCGAATGCGTCTGCCACGAAAGCGGATAATGCTGCGGCTTTGGCGAATAAAGCTGCGGGTATGGCGTCTGATGCGGCCGGTACCGCCAATCAGGCTGCTGAAACTGCAAATTCCGCCGCGGCAGCGGCATCCGCGGCTGCGAAACAGGCGGAGGATGCCGCCGCCGGTGTGAACGACGGTTTGGTCGGTGGCATGACGGCCGTCCCTGATGAGGAGAACGACACGGTGAAACTCACCCTGCTGGGGAAGACCGGGACGGAGATTGCCTCCGTTGATATTCCCGGTGGTACGGGCGGTGGCGGTAACACGTATAATGTGACGGCGGAAGTCCCTTTGGAGAGCGGTTATTATGTCCTTTCCTCCGCGATCGGTGCCGTGGATGAGAAATACCGTTACAAGGGCCGTTGCATCACCTATGAAGTCTCGCAGGGCAAATGGGAGACCAAACAGTTCGTGGGGACAAGTCTGTCGAGCTGGGAGCAGGAGGCGAGCTGGGAGGACTTCGGCGGTGCCGGAACGATGAAGAGCCTGACGGTGAACGGCGAGAAGAAAGTTCCCGACAGCGAGGGCAACGTGGATCTGACCATCGACAAGCTGGAAGTGGACGAGAGCCTGGATGCCGACAGTACCAATCCCGTCCAGAACAAGACCGTCGCCGCCAAATTCCAGGAGGTGGAAGCCGGTACCGTGTTCGGCATGAGCGCGGAAGTGAGCGACGACGAGAGCAGTGTCCGCCTTGCGCTGACCAACAAGAGCGGGGCGGAGATTGCGAGCGTTGACATCCCGGCCGGCAGCGGTGGCGGCGGTGAGTCCTCCACCACCAAGATCGTGCTGCTTGCCGAGACCGACAAGAAAACCGTGAAGGAAGGCGGAGCGGTGAAACTTACCTATACCTATGACCACCAGGTTGCCGGCGGTGATGACAAGGGTAGCAGTACCGGACAGAAAGCGACCGTCACCATCCAGGTGAAGCGCGGGACGACCACCACTTATTCCTCCTCGCTGAAGGAAGTGAGCAAGGGTACCTATACCCTTGACCTGACCAAATACCTGCTGGTGGGCACGAGCGATATCTACGTCATTGCCGAGACTACCGATCCCACCACGGGCAAGGCGCAGAAGAAGCAGGCGTACGTGAGCGTGAAGAGCGTCACCCTGTCCCTTTCCTGCGGTTACAACCTGGCGGCCACCATCCAGAACGGCGGTTACGGTACCTATGATTCCGCGAGTATACCCTACGCCGTGAGCGGTACCGGCACGAAAACCGTCAGCCTGTACGTGGACGGTGTACAGCAGAACGCGCATACGGTCACCCGCAGCGGCACGACGAACGGCAGTTTCGAGGTTTCCATGACCGGCCTGTCCGTGGGGCGGCATACCGCCCAGCTGGTGGCCGAGATGGAAACTGACGACCTCACGCTGAAAAGCGAGAGCATCCATATCGACCTGCTGAAGGCCGGAACCGGCGCGCCCTTCATCGGTTTGAAGCTCATTCATGCCGACGGGCATGTCCTCGGACGGGACGAGCATCTGGAGCCGGTCCTTGAAGCCGGCCGCTACGAGAAGCTCACTTTCGACTGGGTGGCCTATGATCCCGACCGTGTGCCCGCTGAAGTGGAGTTCTGGAAAAACGGCGTCAAGAGCAGTACCGTGAGCGCTCCCCGCAGCATGATGACCTACAGTAACCGGTTTACCGAGGAAGGCACGCAGACGCTTGTCCTGAAAGCCGGTCCGACCGGGTACACTTTGCGCATCGACGTGGGTGAGAGCGGTATCGATATCAGCGAGGCCACCTACGGCCTGGCGGTCAAGCTTGACGCGGCGGGCCGCAGCAACGGGGAGAGTAACCCCGGAACATGGGAGTCGAACGGCGTGGAGACCACGTTCGAGGGTTTTGACTGGAGCAGCAACGGCTGGACGGGTGAGGCGCTGAAGCTGACCAACGGTGCGAAAGCCGTCATCGGCTACCGGCCCTTTGCCACCGATGTGAAAAGTACGGGGCTGACCATTGAACTGACCCTCCGGGTAAGCAATCCCACTGACAGCGATACCGCAGTTGTGGACTGTCTCGACAGTGGCAAGGGGCTTTATATCACCCCTTCGGAAGCGAGTTTCAAGACCGGTGAGAAAGTGTCCTATACCAACGAGGACGACGAGCTGGTGGAGCGTGAGATCAAGCTGGGCACGAATTATGTGGAAGACCGGTGGATCAAGGTGGCCCTCATGGTGGGTACCCGCAATGAGAGCCGTCTGATGGAGCTTTATGTGGACGGCAACCGTACCGGTGCCGACATCTACGACAACGCCTTCAGCTTCCGCCAGGACAATCCGAAATATATCACCATTGACAGCGCCGGGGCGGACGTGGAGGTAAAGAGCGTGCGTATCTATACCCGCCGGTTGAGTGACGACGAGGAACTGGAGAACCGGATGGTGGACAGTGCGGACGGTGAGGAGATGATCGCGCTGTATGAGGAGAACGATATCCTGGGTGATACCGACACTGTGGATATGGACAAGCTGCGTGCCAAGGGCAAGGGGGTGCTGCGTATCGTGCGCCAGAACAAGCTCGATGACGTGTATGCCGAGAACAACAAGAAGACGGACTTTTCGGCGGATATCTTCTATTACTCCCCTTTCGGATCCGAATACGACTTCGTGCTTCGTGACTGTTATATCCGTATTCAGGGTACCAGTTCCACGAAATATCCGAGCAAGAACATCCGTATCTATATCAGCAAGGGCGGCACGAACCTTAGCTTCACCGTTGGCGGCAAGGAGCAGGCGGAAAAGAAATATCCCGTCCGTCCCGGTGGCATCGCCATGAACCTGATCTGTCTGAAGAGTGATTATTCCGACTCGTCCATGTCGCTGAACACAGGCGGTGCCAAACTGTTCAACGACGTGCTGAAGGAGATGGGGCTTCTCACCCCTCCGCAGCGTTACCAGTACGAGACGGGCGGCAGCGATTTGAACGCGGTCACCGTGCGTACCGCTATCGACGGTGTGCCTATCGACATGTTTGTGGCGGCTGCGGAGGACGGCGAGAACAACTATGTGGGGCAATACAACTTCAACAACGAGAAAAGCAAGAGCGGCGACCTGTTCGGCCTTAGTGGCGTGGAGGGTTACGATCCTGCCTGTCCCCTCACTCTGGAAATGCTGAACAATACCGAGGCCATGTGCCTTTTCAAGACCACAAGTGACGCTCATCTGGAGGAGGTGTTTGATGCCGGTGCCGAGACCAACGTTCCGGATGATGTGAAATGGGCGGGCCTTGACGAGTCGCAGCGTACGGCCGTGAAACGGCTGTACGCATGGATACGCTCGTGTGTTCCGGACGGTGCGACGAGCGCCGACCTCTCCACTTTTAAGAGCGAGAAGTTCAGGGACGAGATAAGTGACTATTTCGACAAGGCTTTCCTGCTGACGTATTACCTCTGGACGGACTATTTCCTTGCCGTTGACCAGCGTGCGAAGAACATGATGCTGCGCACGTGGGACGGCCTGATATGGTACATCACCTACTACGACGGTGATACCCAGATGGGAAAACGTAACGACTGTTTCCTGGTGTATGACTACACCACCGACCGCGACACTTATGACGCCGAGGCCGGGAAATATGCCTTTGAAGGCCGTGACAGCTGGCTTTGGAACCTCGTTCTGGCCAACCTGGACGCTGACCTGAAGACACAGGCGCAGGCTCTTCGCGGTGTACTTACCACCAGCCGTGTCCTGGACATGCTGAACGTGGAGCAGGCGGGCAACTGGTGCGACCGTGCCTATAACAAGAGCGGCGAGCTGAAGTACATCCTGCCCGCCACGCAGGAGATGTACGGCAAGGTGTGGCCGTTCATCTACGCCCTTCAGGGCAGTAACCGTGCGCACCGTGAATATTTCGTGCGTAATCGTTTCGCCCTTCTGGATGCTAAGTACGGCACGAGCAATTTCACCAGTGACAACATCGACCTCTATCTGGCACGTACGGCTGCTGACACCCCCGACGTGCTGAAGATTACGGCCAACGAGGTTTATGCTTTCGGCTACGGTACGAACAACAGCCCGAATATAGGGAATACCGGCATCATCAAGAAAGATGCGGCTGCGAGCCTTTCCATCACCGGTGCCTATACGGTGAACGATCCCTTGAGGGTTTATGGCGCGAGCCGTATGAAGGTGCTGGATATGAGCGGGGCCGCCGACCACCTGAAAAACGCTTTCGACCTGGGCAAATGTACCGTGCTGCGCGAACTGAACCTTCAAAGTTCCGGCAACGGCAGTACCGGCTGGTGGTTGAACATCGGCAACTGCAAGCAGCTACGTAAACTCAACCTTCGTAACCAGGCACAGGCGAAAACCGGGGGAAGTACCAGTACCGAGCTGGATTTGAGTGCGCAGACCAAGCTGGAAGAACTTGAGGCCCGCGGTACGCAGGTGCAGAGCGTGGTGCTAGCCAAGGGTTCTCCCGTGACGCTGCTCCACCTTCCCGGTACACTGACCAGCCTCCGTCTGGAATATCTGGGCAGACTGACCACCGGCGGGCTGACATTGGAAAGCTACAGCAAGGTGAAGACCTTCATCTTTGACAGTTGTCCAGGTATTGACTGGGAAACCCTGCTGGGCCGTTGCACGGGTGTGGAACGTATCAGAGTAACCGGTATTGACCGCGAGGATGACGGTACGTGGCTGGATAAGTTTGTCGGGATGGGCGGTGTGGATTCCGATGGCAACACTACGGACACGTGCGCCTTGGTGGGTACGGTACAGCTCACGCGCTACATTGATGACGATACGTACAGCGCTCTGAAGGCGCACTTCCCGGAACTGAATATCCGGCAGCCGGAATACACGATGATCGAGTTCGACGACGAGGTATCGGATGACGCGAACGTGAGCAACCTTGACAACGGTACCGGCTACAAGTATGACAACGCGTATGAGGTGAGCGGTCATATTTCCGCCATCCTGAAGCAGCGTCACCGTGTACTTGCTAAAGTGACTAAAAAAGCGACGACGCGGGGTGTGAACATGGCGAACGTTGATACCACGGTGAACAACCTGGACGGTGAGATGACCTACTACCCGCTGGACGACACGGACAGCAACAAGTACGCCGACGGCACGGCTGCCAGACTGGACGGCACTGAAGGTGACTGGATGATGTACGAGCCCTTCTTCTGGAGCAAGGGTATCAATGATTACCTGAACGGCAAGCATTACTCCTGTTACAGCAGTAACGGTTCGGATAACATGCCTTCCGTTCCGGATGCTGACGTCCTTACGCTTGACGACATTAAGGGCACGAGTGGCGGTTATCTTTCCGGTCGTAAGATCATGAGCGGAAAGGATACGCTTTCGAACAGCTACAGTACTGACAGTACGTATTCGGTATGCAAGGTGAACGTGGACGGTTACAAGCGTGTGCGTTTCCCGAGCGTTCCCGGTACAAGCCTTGTCGGAAGCATTTTCACAGACGATTCCGGCACGGTCATCAGTTCAATCGTCGTCCCTACCTTGAGCAACAAGTTCGAGGCCGGTATGTACCTGATTGCCGATGTTCCGGAGGGTGCCACTGCTCTTCACTTCTCCATTCTGAACACGGCAGAGTTCGATAAGGTTGTCCTTTCTAACAGTGACAGGATCGAGGATATGGAACCCGAATGGGTGCCTAATGACGAGCACTTGTGTGCCGTTGTGGGCAGCAGTGTTGTCGGTTCCAAACTTCGCGCCTGCATTACCGGCGGGAGCACTACGGCGAGCATGACCTGGGCTGATTTCCACTATTACAGTGTCCAGCGCGGTATGCAGCAGATTGATGCCCTTATGCACTCGCGCATCGCGAATCTTTTCTACGCGAAGTACGGTCGTCGTGACAGCCAGGAACAATGCGGCGCGGGCTCTCACACGAACAACCGTACTACGGGTGGTACTGCCAGCCGCGGTATGACGGACACGATCGGCTACGAGGAAGCCTCCTCAATCAACCCTAATGTGACGAACAGCCTGATAGAAAACTCCGTCCACCAGTATGCGTGGTACCGTGAGAAGGATGACTACGGCGGGGCCACGGTTACGCAGGTGAATAATATTTGCTGCCTTGGCTACGAGGACATCTATGGTCATAAATATGACATGATGGACGGCGTGGATCTTCCTAATGACACGGGCAATTCCGGGAAGTGGCGCATCTGGATGCCTGACGGCAGTACCCGCCTGGTTAAGGGTTCCGTGAGCTCCGGTATCTGGATTACCGCCGTGGCGCATGGCAAATATATGGACGTGATTCCGGTGGGTTCCGTTTCGGGTTCCTCCTCGACAAATTACTGCGACATCTACTACATATCCACTGCCTCCAGCCGTGTGGTCTATCGTGGCGGCAGCTACGCGAGCCCGTATGGCGGTGTTTCGATGTCGAATGCGAACAACGATTCCTCGAATACGAGCACGAGCATCGGTTCTCGTCTGGCCTTCCGCGGCCGGCTCGTTAAGGCGTCGAGCGCCGTGGCGTTTAAAGCGATAAGCGAGGTTGCATGATCGGCCGCGTAAAGCGTCAAAGCGGGAGCGAAGCGACAAAACATCCGGTGTTCCCCGAGCAGGGGAACGCCGTTCATTACGGGCGTCAGCCCGTCGAAAAATATTTTTTTGACGTCAGGTTTTGTATCTGTTTGTTAAATAATAATTTGAAAATAGTACTTTTGCATTTGAAAGGTGGCGCCTCCCCATAGGCCGTGTGGTCTATCGTGGCAACAACAACGCGAACCCGAATGGCGGTGTTTCGATGTCGAATGCGAACAACGATTCCTCGAATACGAACACGAACATCGGTTCTCGTCTGAACAACAATCGAAAGGAAATTTTAATCGGCGTACAACACCGGGGACTTGTCCCCACCGTGGTGCCGAGGGGGGCAAGCCGCAGTAACAGCGGTCCGTAAGGGCCGGAAAACTGAAAAATAAAGTGTCGGGTAGGGTTTGGTAGGCCGGAAACGGTTCGAAGAAGCCGGGCCCGGGGGATTGAAGGCCCCGTATTAAAAGCAATAAACAGTAATTTATGCGCAGGGTTGGGTATATCATCGAGGAGATCGTGGAGCCTTCCAACATGGAGGCTTCCTTCCGGCAGGTCCTTCGCGGCAGCAAGCGTAAACGCAGCCGCCAGGGGTGCTATCTGCTCGCGCATAAGCCCGAGGTGTTGGAGGAGCTGGTCGCGCAGATCGCATCCGGTACTTTCCGCGTGAAGGACTACCGTGAACGCGAGATCATCGAGGGCGGCAAGCTACGCCGCATTCAGGTGATCCCGATGAAGGACCGCATCGCCGTGCATGCCATCATGGCGGTGGTGGACCGCCATCTGCGGAAACGTTTCATCCGTACCACCTCCGCCAGTATCAAGAGACGGGGGATGCACGACCTCCTGGCGTATGTCCGCCGTGACATGGCCGAAGACCCTGATGGTACACGTTACTGTTACAAGTTTGACATCACCAAATTCTACGAGAGCGTGAAGCAGGATTTTGTGATGTATTGCGTCAGCCGGGTGTTCAAGGACGCAAAGCTCGTGACCATGCTGGAGAGCTTTATCCGCCTGATGCCTGAAGGTCTGAGTATCGGCCTGCGCAGCTCGCAGGGGCTGGGCAATTTGCTTTTGTCTGTGTATCTGGACCATTATCTGAAGGACAGGTATGCCGTGCGTCATTTCTACCGCTATTGTGATGACGGCGTCGTACTGGGTAAAACGAAAGCGGAACTGTGGAAGATTCGTGATGCCGTCCACGGGCGCATGGAGTGTGCCGGTCTCCTGGTGAAGGGGAACGAGCGCGTGTTCCCGCCGGGCGAGGGCATCGACTTTCTGGGGTATGTGACTTTCGGTGCGGACCATGTCCGCCTTCGCAAGCGCATCAAGCAGAAGTTCGCTCGAAAAATGCACGAGGTAAAATCGAGAAGGAGGAGGCGTGAGCTGATAGCGTCGTTCTACGGGATGGCCAAGCACGCCGACTGTCATACGTTGTTTAAAAAATTAACAGGCAAAGACATGAGATCATTTAAAGACTTGAACGTTTCCTACAAGCCGGAGGACGGCAAGAAACGTTTTCCCGGGGTGGTGGTAAGCATCCGGGAGCTGGTGAACTTACCGATTGTGGTGAAGGACTTCGAGACGGGCATCAAGACCGAACAGGGCGAGGACCGCTGTATCGTGGCCATTGAGATGAACGGTGAACCGAAAAAGTTCTTTACCAACAGCGAGGAGATGAAGAACATCCTCTTGCAAGTGAAGGATATGCCCGACGGCTTCCCGTTCGAGACCACCATCAAGACGGAAACCTTCGGCAAGGGTCGAACTAAATACATATTTACATGAAACGGGTAGAAGGAACATCCGGGATAAAACTGATCGAGTGCGTGAGCCCGGCACGCAACAGATGGCGCATCCGCTGGGATGTACAGGAACGTGAGGACGGATCCGCCTCCTACATGGAGGAAGGCTTTGTCGGCAGACCTCACATGGATACTATAAAGTCCGTCATTACAGACTGGTGTAATGAGCAAATTGACCGTGAGATACTTTCCGGTTTTCTCTATGAAGGTATGCCGGTATGGCTGTCAAGTGAAAACCAGTTCAATTATAAGGCAGCGTATGATCTGGCCGTACAGACTGGTGGTGCTACGCTTCCCGTGACATTCAAGTTCGGTACGGATGAGGTTCCCCAATATCGGGAGTTCGTCACACTGGAGGAACTGACCGATTTCTACACGAAAGCCATGAAGCATGTTCAGGACACGCTGTCTGACGGCTGGAGGAAGAAAGACGCTTTTGATCCGGAGAAGTACCGGGTGGAATAAATCCTTCGGGGGAGGATAAGAAAAAAGCCCCCGGCCTGTTAAAAAGTAACGCCAATCACTTTTATAAACATGAAACGCCAAACCGCGCGACCGGGGGCAAATACCCTCTGTCACGGTTTGACGTTTTTTTTGTTGTCTAAAAAATGATTGGCGATGCAAAGATATAATTTTTTTGTTGTATGAAAGTGATTGAGATATTAAACTTTAACCGGGAGCTGTTGAAAAGGCTTCAGGCGGCCGGCATCCGTCTGGAAGATGCCCGGTATATCGACCTGTACGCGGACTATACCCGCCTACTCGATCAAGGTGAAAAAGTCTCGTATGCTGTGGCCGTATTGTCCGAAAAGTATTCGGTGAGCGAACGCAAGGTTTATGCCTTGGTGAAACGATTCCAGAGCGACTGCAAGACGCTTGCAGTGTGAACGGGTTGTTTTATGTCGTAGGGAGTGCCGTTTCCCCTTATCTTTAGGGTGTTTCAAATTTAGAAGGAGGAAATGGCTATGAACAAGTATTACCGTATCCTGGACAAGATTCTTGCCACGGGAAAAACACAGACCAACAAGAAGGGAAATATACAATACCTTCTGAACGAGCAGCTGTCACTGACACCGGCGGACCTGCTTGACATATTCGAGGGGCATAATATCGCCCGCAAGAAGCTCCGCAGCGAGTTGCAGTTATTTATGCAGGGTGAGCGCAACGTGGAGAAGTACCGGGAGGCCGGCATCAACTGGTGGGACTATTGCGGCTCCATCCTGGTGAACAGTTACCCGACCTATTTCGAGAAGCTGCCTCCGTTGATAGCGAAAATTAACCGGGAGAGGCGCAACAGCAAGAACTACGTGCTTTTTCTGGGCGAAACCGGTGCCGAGAGCAACCAGGCACCCTGTTTGAGTCTGGTACAGTTCCAGTTAGATGGCGGTGAACTGGTTCTGTCCGCCTACCAGCGCAGCAGTGACGCAAACCTCGGGCTACCTTCCGATATTTACCACCTGTACCTGATGGCGCGGCAGATAGAACTTCCCTTGAAGTCGATCACTCTCTATCTGGGCAATGTACATATCTACGAGAATAATATCCCGGGCACCCGTGCGCTGATCGCCGGTGACGAGACGGTCCGCTTCGGGTTGAACGTGTAGTTTGCTGTATATGTCTTGCAGCGGGAACAGTTCATGTTTCCCGCTGTTTTTCGTTTATTCTGTGGACCTTTGCGGCCGTTTTAAAGCAGAATGAAATGAGAAAGATGTATTTGTCCGCCCCGCTTCCTTTCGTGGGGCAGAAACGCATGTTTGCGAGGGAATTTATCAAGGTGCTGGGACAGTTCCCGGACAGCACCGTGTTTGTGGACTTGTTTGGCGGCTCGGGCCTGCTGTCACATATTACCAAATGTGTCAGGCCTGATGCCACCGTTGTGTATAATGACTTCGACAACTACCGCTGCCGACTTGTAAATATCCCGGCCACCAATGTGCTGTTATCCGATTTGCGTCGGATAGCTGAAGGGGAACCCAGAAACAAACGTATAACCGGGGAGGTTCGCGATAAAATGTTTGCTCGTATTAAGAGGGAAGAAAAAGAGCACGGTTACGTGGATTATATCACGGTTTCCGCATCCTTGTTGTTCGCCATGAAATATGTGACCAGTTTGGAAGGAATGAAGAAAGAAGCCATCTACAATAGGATTCGGCAGACAGACTATCCCGAAGCAAAGGATTATCTGGAAGGACTGACTATAACCAGCGAAGACTACAAGGAAGTATTCAAACGTTACAAAGATGTTCCGGGTGTGGTGTTCCTGGTTGATCCGCCGTACCTCTCCACCGAGGTGGGTACTTACAAGATGTTCTGGCGTCTGGCTGACTATCTGGATGTACTAACCGTTCTGAAAGGGCATTCGTTCGTGTACTTCACCTCGAACAAGTCCTCCATTTTAGAACTGTGCGACTGGATGGACCGAAACCCATTTGTCGGCAGCCCATTCAAGGAATGCAGGAAAGTGGAGTTTAGTGCAAGCGTAAACTATCAAGCTAAATATACAGACATGATGCTGTACACGAAGCCGGATGAGGTGTCAGGTATAGCAGCCTAACAATTGCATAAAGATAGGAAATTATTTTGAATCTGCAATGGCTTTTAAATGATATTTTAAAGCCATTTAAAGAGGGTTCAAGTGAAAGAAAAACGGTGGGCTTTGATCATGCTGAATAGGACCGCGCTCACCGTTTTCTTGTACGCGTCGTTTTTGTACTTTTTGAAACGCATCGTTTTTGTTAAGCGGCACGTCTGGTTTTTCCGGATTTACATGAAGTGAAGAATCTCGATTTCGCCGCACAGGATTTTCTGGCAGTCAATATGGGAGCAACGGCCATCGGAACAGGAATCACCGCCGAACCGGAATATGCGGAGAAGTGCATTGCCGCTTTGCGCAAGATTACGGGATTGGATATCAAACTTGCAGACGATTTGGTAGGAGCCACTTCGGATACTTCCTGCATGGTAGGCTATTCGGGAGCGATGAGGCGTGTTGCTGTTAAAATGAATAAGATATGTAATGACTTGCGGTTGCTGGCTTCCGGTCCGCGTTGCGGATTGGGGGAAATCAATCTGCCGGCAATGCAGCCGGGCTCTTCCATCATGCCGGGAAAAGTGAATCCGGTTATTCCCGAAGTCATGAATCAGATAGCCTATAAAGTAATAGGAAACGACCTCTGCGTAGCCATGAGCGGTGAAGCGGCTCAAATGGAACTGAATGCAATGGAGCCGGTAATGGCACAATGCTGTTTCGAGTCTGCCGATCTGTTGATGAATGGTTTCGACACTTTGCGCACGTTATGCATCGACGGCATTACGGCTAATGAAGAAAAATGCAGGAGAGATGTGCATAACAGTATCGGAGTAGTGACAGCCCTGAATCCGGTGATCGGATATAAGAACTCTACCAAAATAGCCAAAGAAGCATTGGAAACCGGGAAGGGAGTTTATGAACTTGTTTTGGAGCATAACATTCTTTCCAAAGAAGACTTGGATACTATCTTAAAACCGGAGAATATGATTAAACCGGTGAAGTTGGACATTCACCCGAATCGTTGATTGATATATAGTAAGTGGAGATTGGTTTAAGATGAGAAATCGCCGGGCAGATCATTGATCTGTTCCGGCGATTTTTGATTATTTATTACTTTGACCTTATATGGGAATAATTGCTAATTTATCCGGCGAAATGGTTATTGTTTATTACTTCGAAAGCGACGAACTTTGCAATATCATTCGTTGTTAACCTGATAAGCAAGTCTTGAACCCATTAAAAGTTATATAGATATGAATGCATTTGATGTTATTATTATCGGTTTCGGTAAGGGAGGAAAGACCCTTGCGGCAGAGTTTGCAAAACGTGGGCGGAAAGTCGCCATTGTTGAACGTTCTGATAAAATGTATGGAGGAACGTGTATCAATATCGGCTGTATTCCGACAAAGACGTTGGTTCATCAGGCTAAAATTGCTTCCGGTATGGAAGACTCCACATTTGAAGAAAGAAGTGCGTTTTATCGCAATGCTATTGCTGTGAAGGAGTCTGTGACAAGTGCGTTGAGAGGCAAGAATTACCATAATCTGGCGGATCATCCTAATGTAACAGTTTATACAGGTGTAGGTTCTTTTGTATCTGCCGATGTGGTTTCTGTCCGTACATCTACTGAAGAAATATGGTTGACATCAAAGCAAATAATTATCAACACCGGAGCGGAAACAATAATTCCGCCTATTGAAGGAGTTGCGGACAATTCTTTGGTTTATACCAGTACTTCAATCATGGAATTGACCGATCTTCCCCGTCGGCTGGTTATTGTTGGCGGCGGTTATATTGGTTTGGAGTTTGCGTCTATGTATGCTTCGTTCGGTTCACAAGTGACGGTACTCGAAAGTTATCCGGAGCTGATTGCCCGTGAGGATCGGGATATTGCTGCAAGTGTAAAAGAAACATTGGAGAAAAAAGGCATTGTTTTTCGGATGAACGCGAAGGTACAATCTGTGAAGCATGTTGAAAATAGGGCTGTCGTTGTTTTCTCTGATTCACAAACTGATGAGGTGTTCGAACTTGAAGCTGATGCCGTATTGTTGGCTACAGGACGCAGGCCGAACACGAAAGATCTGAATCTGAAAGTTGCCGGAGTGGAGACGGACGCACGTGGAGCGATCATTGTGGATGAATATCTGAAGACAACTAATCCGAATATACGTGCCGTGGGTGATGTGAAAGGTGGTTTGCAGTTCACTTATATTTCATTGGATGATTATCGGATTATCCGCGAAGATTTGTTTGGAGATAAGGAGCGGAAAACAAGTGACCGTAATCCGGTTGCTTATTCCGTATTTATTGATCCTCCATTGGCACGTATCGGATTGAATGAGGATGAGGCTCGTAAGCAGAATTTGGATGTGATTATCAAGAAATTGCCTGTTATGGCGATACCGAGAGCAAAGACATTGGGAGAGACGGACGGTCTGCTGAAAGCTGTCATTGATAAGAATACGGGAAAAATAGTAGGTTGTATGCTGTTTGCGCCTGATGCCAGCGAGGTCATTAATATAGTTGCCATGGCAATGAAAACAGCTCAGGATTATACTTTCCTGCGTGATTTCATCTTTACTCATCCCAGCATGAGCGAAGCGTTGAATGATTTGTTCTCATAGAGTAGTAAGAATACGTCTTTCTAGTCGCATACGCTGTGTGGGGCTCATCCTGATTTCAGTTGTCGGGTAAGTTGTGTTTTTCCCGTGATTACTGGTTGGCTAATTTCCGTCAGTGGTAGCTTGAATTTGTTTAGAGGCTTGAAACAATTTGTTTAGAGGTGTGAAACAATCTGTTCGCAGGCTTGAAACTAAAGTTTCCCCTATGGGGGAACAATGGTTTCCCTACGGGGAAAATGTAGTTTCCTTACGGGGAAACTATAGTCTCTCACCGGGAAACTATTAGTATCATTACATGAAACTTTTATTCGTACTATTGGAAACTGGAACTTTCCTAATGGATAAGCCATTTGCAACGTGAGGGTAGTGTGAGGGTAACTTCTACCCTCACCTTTACTCTCACACCTGTAATGCTGATGAATAAAGGGATTGAACCAATGGGTGAGGGTGTGAGAGTAAAAACCACTACAACTTTTATTTGTGAGAAAGTTCCATAATCAAGAACGAGAAGTAGAGTCGTCTTTTGTCAGATTCATTTTAATACATAACTTCCAGTATTTATTTCCATATTTCGACTGCATTTCAAAAAAAACATATATCTTTGCCGTACGCTTTCAGCCCATCAGCGTGATGGAATAGGCAGAAAGCGGTTTTTATTTCCTTATTGGAGTAAAAGCGTATTATCTCTCGCTTCCAGAATAGCAAATCTAAGCAAAGAGAGATGATACGGCAGATACTCCACGTGAACGGATGTATATCAACATATTCGTAAGAGATGTGTTATATATAAACGATTGACGTGGGTGTCTGCTGTCATCATTATCTTTTGCGCGGGTATTGCTAGCCTTGGAAGCAGATAATGGTACAGCAGCATCTGCGTCTTTCTTGTATTCGGCCGGTTATAAATTGCCCCAATTTAACCTAGCCAATCCCCACCCGGCGGACTGCAAAAAAGCGTGGATGCTCGTTGTACTAATATATATGAATAAAATATTATTCATCCCTTATTTGTATCACACATGAAAAAACAAACGCTATGGCACAATGGATTAGTATAGAAGAGGCAGCTGCAAAGTACGGATTCGAGACAGAATATCTCTGGGTCTTGGTAGAAATGCGAGAAATCACTGTGGACTACGAAAGGCCGGGCATCGACATCATCAGTGATGACAGTGTTCAGGAGTTTATGAGTCGAAATGAAAAAGGAGCTACCTTGATGTATATCGAAAAACTGGAACGATATTGCATAGATAAGTCAAAACTTTGTTCAATATACCTATCACTCTTAGGCAAACAAGATAAAGAAATCACAAGATATAAAGCAGCCGGAATCCTCTATGATACCTTACAAGTCAAATGGCTGAAACAATGCGACCGGCTACAAAAACTAGAAAAAGAACTCGTCTTGGGGCAGACTACTTGCTGTACCTGTTGGCTGAAAAGAATCTGTATGAAAATCAGGAAGTAAAATCGGATTAATTTAATACTTATTTGCTAAAATATCAATTGCTTCATAACCGTACCAATTGGATAAAATCGAACTTATAAGAAATTCTTATTAGTTCGTCAGGAGGGGCAACGACGTCTTTAAATGAACAAACAACCAAGAATTTGTGTTTATTTAATCTAAATATATATCTTTGTCCCGAATTATAAACACGTAAATTTATGAAAAAGATTTTTGGTGCTTTAATGATTGCTATGTGTATAGCTATGGCAATGCCTGCTCAGGCGCAGATACACTTTGGTGTAAAGGGAGGTTTGAACTTGTCAAAGGCGAGTTTCTCTAATGTGAGCGAAAACTTTAAAAAGGATAATTTCACAGGCTTCTTTATCGGTCCGATGGCCGAGTTTAATATTCCAATCGTAGGGTTGGGAGTAGATGCATCTTTGCTTTTTGCTCAACGGGGTATCAAAGTTTCAGAAGGAAATGAAGATTTTACTGTTAAGCAAAACGGTATTGATATTCCTGTGAACCTGAAATATACCATTGGCTTGGGAAGTCTGGCAGGCATTTATCTGGCTGCAGGTCCTGATTTTTATTTCGATTTTGAAAAGAAATCGGGAATTGATAAGAAGAAAGCAGAAGTAGGTATCAATGTGGGTGCGGGTGTGAAATTGCTGAACCATTTGCAGGTGGGGGCTAATTACAATATCCCATTGGGCGATACTGCTGATATTGAAGGTACAAATGCTTCTTATAAGACTAAGACTTGGCAAGTATCTGTAGCCTATATTTTTTAAGTAGTCTGTCGCTTTACATAGTATATGAAAAAGAGTTTCCGATAACCGGAAACTCTTTTTTTGTTTGAGATAATCTTGTTACACTCTCGAATATATTTTCTTCTATTCTCGTATGAAGTAGAGTTTTCTTTTTAAGTGTTCTCCCTTCCTTCTTTTAAATCCCCGTTTTTTTATTGTATTTTTGTGGCTGCAATGAAAAAGTATGTAGATGTTATATTACCGCTTCCGCTTCCGAAGAGTTTTACTTACTCTTTGCCGGATGAATGTGCGGAAGATGTGAAGATAGGCTGCCGTGTGGTAGTTCCTTTCGGGCGGAAGAAGTTTTATACGGCTATCGTCCTCAACGTTCATTATTGTGCTCCAACGGAATACGAAGTGAAAGATATATCTGCATTACTGGATGCTTCTCCCATCTTGTTACCCGCTCAATTCAAATTTTGGGAGTGGATAGCCGACTATTATCTCTGTACACAAGGCGATGTTTATAAAGCGGCACTTCCCTCCGGACTGAAACTGGAGAGTGAAACGATTGTTGAATATAATCCTGATTTTGAAGCGGATGCGCCATTGCCGGAACGTGAACAACGTATTTTGGACTTACTTGCCATAGATTCGCAGCAGTGCGTCACTAAACTGGAGAAAGACAGCGGCATCAAAAATATCCTTGCTGTCATCAAGTCTCTGCTCGATAAAGAAGCGATTTTCGTCAAGGAGGAATTGAGACGTACTTATAAACCGAAAACAGAGGCACGGGTCCGGCTTGCGGGTGCAGCGGATGAGAAACGGCTTCATATCCTGTTTGATATCCTGTCTCGTGCTCCGAAGCAGTTGGCGTTGCTTATGAAATATGTGGAGTATTCTGGTGTTTTAGGAGCGGGAACTCCGAAAGAAGTCTCTAAGAAAGAACTGTTGCAGCGGGCTAATGTGGCTCCTTCTGTATTGAATGGATTGGTGGATAAGAAGATTTTTGAAATCTACTACCATGAAATCGGCCGGTTGGACAAGCAGGAGAAGGAGATTGTCGAATTAAATCCTTTAAATGAGTTTCAACAACGTGCATTTGATGAAGTCGTACAGTCTTTTCAGGAGAAAAACGTTTGTTTGCTTCATGGGGTAACGTCCAGCGGTAAGACTGAAATTTATATCCATCTGATAGAAGAAGCGATTCGCCGGGGAAAGCAGGTGTTATATTTGTTGCCGGAAATTGCATTGACCACTCAAATTACGGAGCGTTTGCAACGGGTTTTCGGTGCTCGTCTGGGTATCTATCATTCTAAATTCCCCGATGCCGAACGGGTTGAAATATGGAGGAAGCAACTGGGAGAGAAGGGATATGATATTATTCTGGGCGTTCGTTCTTCTATTTTCCTGCCTTTTCGGAATCTGGGATTGGTGATTGTGGACGAAGAGCACGAAAATACATATAAACAACAAGATCCCGCTCCCCGCTATCATGCGCGTAGCGCAGCTATTGTACTGGCTGCCATGTACGGAGCTAAGACTCTGTTGGGTACGGCTACTCCTTCTATCGAGTCGTGGCAGAATGCAAGAGAGGGAAAATATGGTTTCGTACAACTGAAAGAACGATATAAAGAAATCCAGTTGCCGGAGATTATTCCGGTGGATATTAAGGAATTGCATCGCAAAAAACGGATGGTCGGACAATTTTCACCGCTCCTGATACAATATATGAAAGAGGCTTTGGAACAGAAAGAACAGGTGATTCTCTTTCAGAACCGTCGTGGGTTTGCCCCGATGGTGGAGTGTCGTACCTGCGGCTGGGTGCCCAAGTGTAAGAATTGTGACGTAAGTCTTACTTATCATAAAGGAATCAATCAGTTAACTTGTCACTATTGCGGTTATACCTATCAACTGCCGAAATCCTGCCCTGCCTGCGAGGGGACAGAACTGGTGAACCGTGGTTTCGGTACGGAAAAGATTGAAGATGACATCAAAATTCTTTTCCCGGAAGCTGCCGTAGCCCGGATGGATTTGGATACTACACGTACCCGCTCTGCCTATGAGAAGATTATTGCAGATTTCGAGCAGGGAAAGACGGACATATTGATCGGTACGCAAATGGTTTCAAAAGGATTGGACTTCGATCATGTCAGTATAGTAGGCATATTGAATGCCGATACCATGTTGAATTATCCCGATTTCCGTTCCTATGAACGTGCGTTTCAGTTGATGGCGCAAGTAGCGGGACGTGCCGGACGTAAGAACAAACGCGGACGGGTGGTATTGCAAACCAAGAGCATCGATCATCCTATCATTCATCAGGTCATTGCCAATGATTATGAAGATATGGTAGGCGGACAATTGGCGGAACGCCAGATGTTCCATTATCCTCCCTATTATCGGCTGGTATATGTTTATCTGAAAAATCATAATGAAGCGTTACTGGATCAGATGGCGGCAGTGATGGCGGATAAGTTGCGGTCAGTATTTGGCAATCGGGTATTAGGTCCGGACAAACCTCCTGTTGCCCGTATCCAGACTTTGTTTATCAAAAAGATCGTCGTTAAGATTGAGCAGAATGCCCCGATGGGACGTGCGCGGGAATTGCTGTTACGCATCCAGCGCGAGATGTTGGCGGACGAACGCTATAAATCTTTGATTGTTTATTATGATGTAGACCCTATGTGATTTAATATTTTCCCCCATATAATAACCTTTATTAATTTAATTAACTAACCATGAAACGACTTACTATTTTTTCTCTGACTTGTCTTTTTAGCATGGGTGCAGTTTTTGCCCAGCAAGGAGTAACTCAATGCGGTGTTCCGACAGGACAACCGAAGTTCCCTTTACTGACTTATCAGGAGTTGCCTGATCCTACTGCACCTTCTGATAAAGAGTGGGCAGCGGTGACTTCCACTCAAGTCTCTTGGGGTACAACAGATATCCGGTATGCAAAACATCAACTCCCGCAGTTGAAGAAACAACAGACTGTTTCCCTGAAAGGCTGGCGTGGCGAACGGGTGAACGCGCAAGCTGTTGTGTGGACAGGCGTAGAACTGAAAGACCTGAATTTCTGCTTTGGTGATTTCAAGGATAAAAAGGGAAATGTTCTTCCCAAAGATGCATTTACAGGTGGTTTTGTCCGTTATGTGATGACGGATGAATTGAACAAAGATGGGAGAGGGGCGTGCGGACACCGGAAATCTGTGGATTATGATTCATTATTGGTGGCCGACCCTATTGATACCAACCTGAAAACGATGGCTTTGCCTGTTCGTACTGTTCAACCGGTTTGGGTACAGTGCTGGATTCCGCAATCGGCTACTCCCGGAACTTACCGAGGGGAGTTATTAATCAATGACGGCTCGCGTTTATTGCAACGCCTGAATCTGGAAATTACCGTTTCTCCCCGTGAGCTTCCTCAACCTTCGGAATGGGCTTACCACTTGGATTTATGGCAAAGTCCTTATGCAGTGGCACGTTATTATCAGGTTCCTTTATGGAGTCAGGAGCATTTCGACGCCATGCGTCCTTTAATGAAAATGTTGGCAGATGCCGGACAGAAGATTATCACGGCGACTTTGACGTACAAACCCTGGAATGGTCAGACAGAAGATTATTTTGATACAATGGTCACCTGGATGAAACGGGCAGATGGAACATGGGCTTTTGATTATACCATCTTCGACCGTTGGGTGGAATTTATGATGAGTGTAGGCATTGATAAACAGATTAATTGTTACTCAATGGTTCCCTGGGAGTTGTCATTCCAATATTACGATCAGGCAACCAACTCTTTGCAATTCGTGAAAACTGCACCGGGTGAAGCGGCTTATGAAGAAATGTGGGGAGCGATGCTTGCCTCTTTCTCCAAACATCTGAAAGAAAAAGGATGGTTTGATATTTGTGCCATTGCGATGGACGAACGTCCGATGGAAGTGATGCAGAAGACGTTGAAAGTGATTCGTAAAGCTGATCCGGATTTTAAAGTTTCATTGGCTGGAAACTATCATGCGGAGATTGAGCCGGAACTGTATGATTACTGTATTGTCATCGGACAGGATTTTCCAGAAGAGGTGCGTCTTCGTCGTGTTGCCGAGAACAAACGTACTAATTACTATACTTGCTGTACGGAAGCCCATCCTAACACGTTTACTTTCTCTGAGCCTGCAGAAGCAGCTTGGATGAGTTATTATTCATCTAAGAAACAGCTGGATGGCTATCTGCGTTGGGCATATAACAGCTGGCCGTTGGAACCGTTGCTCGATTCCCGTTTCCGTAGCTGGGCAGGTGGAGATACTTATCTTGTATATCCGGGAGCTCGCAGTTGTATCCGTTTCGAACGTTTGATTGAAGGAATACAGGCGCATGAGAAGATCCATATTCTTCGTCAGGAATTTGAGAAAAAAGGAAATAAGGCCGGATTAAAGAAAATTGAGAAAATGCTTGCTCCGTTCCATTTGGGTAGTATGCCGGAAATCCCGGCCGCAGTAACCGTGAACCGGGCTAATCAGATATTAAATTCGTTCTAGTACTGTGGTGAACTATCATATTTAGGCACGGATTACACGGATTTCGCGGTTTTAAAAGATTAACCAATTAAAAACCGTGTTATCCGTGTAATCCGTGCCTAAAAATATATAAGTATTCTATATCATTTCTGTATCGTTAAAAGTAAATTATGAAGAAAATATTATTTGTCTGTTTAGGAAATATCTGCCGTAGCTCTACGGCTGAAGGCGTAATGCTTCATTTAATTGAAGAGGCGGGACTGGAAAAAGAATTTGTGATAGATTCTGCCGGAATCCTGTCTTATCATCAGGGCGAATTGCCGGATAGCCGGATGCGTGCTCATGCTGCTCGTCGCGGTTATCAATTAGTGCATCGTTCTCGCCCCGTCCGTACGGAAGATTTCTATCATTTTGATCTGATCATCGGTATGGACGACCGGAACATAGATGATTTGAAAGACAAAGCCCCTTCTCCTGAAGAATGGAAGAAGATTCATCGCATGACGGAGTATTGCACCCGTATTCCTGCAGATCATGTCCCTGACCCCTATTATGGAGGGGCCGAGGGTTTTGAATATGTACTCGATGTTCTTGAAGACGCTTGCGCAGGTTTGCTTACTTCTTTAACTCAGGATAACTGATCCGGGTGTGATAAGCAATCTTTAGTTTTTCTTTGAACACAGTTTTCACAGTCGCTATGTCCTTGAAAGTGATAGGACATTCCTTAAAGTAACCTTCAGTGACTTGGGAATCGATAATCTTGTCGACCAGGTTGCTGATTGTTTCTTCCGTATATTCCGGGAGACTGCGTGATGCGGCTTCCACGGCATCCGCCATCATCAGGATAGCCTGCTCTTTGGTGAACGGATTCGGACCGGGATAGGTGAACTGTTCTTCATTCGGTTCTTCGTCCGGATGCTCGTTCTTCCAGGAAATATAGAAATATTTTGTTTTTCCCCGTCCGTGATGCGTGCTGATAAAGTCCTTGACAGCTTTAGGCAGATTGTGTTTATCAGCTAATTTCAATCCATCCGTCACATGACTGATGACGACCTGTGCACTTTGTTCGTAATTCAGGTTCTTATGCGGGTTTATTCCTCCTGACTGATTTTCTGTGAAGAAAGCAGGGTTTTCCATCTTGCCAATGTCATGATACAAAGCTCCTGTACGTACTAACTGGCTTTTGGCTCCAATACGGATGGCTGCTTCCGCAGCAAGATTGGCCACCTGCATGGAATGTTGGAATGTGCCCGGAACCGTTTCGGACATTTGCCGTAAAAGGTCATTATTGATATTCGAAAGTTCTACCAACGTTACATTGGAAGTAAATCCGAAAGTCTTTTCCAATAAAAAGAGTAAAGGATAGGTGAATAATAACAAGATTCCATTGATGATGAAGTAGGTGTACATTCGTATGTTTAACTTCGAAAAGTCGGTGGAAAGGCCGTTCTCTGTCATCAATTCGAAGGCGAAATAAATGGCTGCATAAGTCAGTATGACCAATAAAGCTGTCCGGAAAAGTTGGGACCTTTGCGATAGCTCTCTTAGACTGAATATTGCCACCAATCCTGCTGCCAACTGTGTCAGAATGAATTCATGCGGAAAGCGTAGGGATATGGAGCATATCAGTATGGTAATGACATGCGTCAGGAAAGCAGTCCTCGAATCAAGGAAGACGCGGATGATAATGGGCAGCATCGCGTACGGGATGATATACACATTAAATAGATTATGTGTTACCATGAAAGCGGTTATGACACTGTAAAATACAATCAACGTGAATAGCAATGACAGACTGCCTTTCCGTTGATAGTAGTCTTTCCGGAACAGGTCGAGATAAAGCATAAAACAAAGCATCAGCATTCCTACAAACAGAATCTGTCCGCCGAGAATCAGACGGTTCTGTCCCATGGACTCATTCCGTTTGATGGATTCTTTGCGTAATGACTCCAGGATATTATAGGTATGCGGGCTGATGATTTCCCCCCGGTCAATAATCTTTTGCCCGCTGACTACCAATCCGTTTGCCCAGGAATAGTTGTTCAGAATCTCTTCTTTGGCAGCCTGGGTACGTTCCTCGTCAAAGGTAAGGTTGGGAGTGATGTATTCGTTCAGTGAGCATTGCCTTAAAATTTCCCGGTTGAAATGAGTGGAATCTGCCGACAGCAAGTGCTCATAGGCTTTTTTTACTGTGTAAAGATTCTCGGTAGCCTGTGGATTAGCCAGTTTATCATCAATCACCATGACGGATGAAGTGCTGTCTTTGTGAAGCTGCTGTATATTCTCTGTCGAAACGATACCTGCCTGATAGATTTCTTTTAAAGTGCGTTCGATGTACCGTAAATAATCAATGGAAGGGAGAATACCTTTCAGATTCGTGTGGTAATTCTCCTTCAGTTTGGCGATTGCGTCTTTCTCTATATTCTTATCCAGTTGATAATAAGGTTGGAAGAAAGCCATCAGGCTATCTTGTTCCCTTTTTACTACTGCATCCTCTTTATAAATAGGAAAGTCGAAAGTAGCGATCAACTGTCCGTACTTCCAGGGCTTGTTGATGTCGAACTGGTAATTGAATTTTCCGTCACGTGGCAGGAAATAGACAATCAGTGTTACAGTGCCCACAAATAGCAGTGATTTATATAGTAAATCTCTCCATGAAAATCTTTTTTTCTTCTTCAAATGTTCCATATCCACTGAAATTTTTGCGAAAAGTACAAAAAAAAACAATAGTGTGGAAAAAAAGGTTTAATTTTGCCACGATTTACCTATACTAACCCAAATTATGGCAGAAAGAAAAGTAAGAGTTCGTTTTGCTCCAAGTCCTACGGGAGCATTGCACATCGGTGGTGTGCGTACAGCTTTGTATAATTATCTATTTGCGCGTCAACACGGCGGAGACTTGATATTTCGTATTGAAGACACTGACTCTAACCGGTTCGTTCCGGGAGCGGAAGAGTATATACTCGAATCTTTTAAGTGGTTGGGTATCCACTTTGACGAGGGGGTGAGCTTCGGTGGTGAACACGGTCCGTACCGTCAGTCGGAACGCCGCGAAATCTACAAGAAATATGTGCAGATTTTGCTGGAAAATGGAAAAGCATACATCGCTTTTGATACTCCGGAGGAACTGGACGCTAAGCGTGCTGAAATTGCTAACTTCCAATATGATGCATCTACCCGTGGTATGATGCGCAACTCATTAACTATGCCGAAGGAAGAAGTGGATGCACTGATTGCTGAAGGCAAACAATATGTTGTTCGTTTCAAAATCGAACCGAATGAAGATATTCATGTAAATGACCTGATTCGTGGTGAAGTAGTAATAAACTCATCTATTCTGGATGATAAAGTGCTTTATAAATCGGCTGACGAACTGCCTACTTACCATTTGGCAAATATCGTGGATGACCATTTGATGGAAGTTTCCCACGTGATTCGTGGTGAGGAATGGTTGCCTTCCGCTCCTTTGCATGTGTTGTTGTACCGTGCTTTCGGCTGGGAAGATACGATGCCGGAGTTTGCTCACCTGCCTTTGTTGTTGAAACCGGAAGGTAATGGAAAATTAAGCAAGCGTGACGGTGACCGTCTCGGATTCCCTGTATTCCCATTGGAATGGCACGATCCGAAATCCGGAGAAATCTCTTCTGGTTATCGTGAATCCGGTTATTTGCCCGAAGCTGTGATTAATTTCCTGGCTTTATTGGGATGGAATCCGGGTAATGATCAGGAAGTGATGTCGATGGACGAATTGATTAAATTGTTTGATCTTCACCGTTGCAGCAAGTCGGGAGCTAAGTTCGACTATAAAAAAGGAATATGGTTCAATCATCAATATATACAGCAGAAACCTAACGAAGAAATTGCGGAACTGTTCTTGCCTTTCTTGAAAGAACAAGGCGTAGAGGCTCCTTTCGAAAAGGTAGTGACTGTGGTTGGCATGATGAAAGACCGGGTAAGTTTCATTAAAGAACTGTGGGATGTATGTAGCTTCTTCTTTGTGGCTCCTACCGAATATGACGAAAAGACGGTGAAGAAACGTTGGAAAGAAGATTCTGCCAAATGTATGACCGAATTGGCGGAAGTGATTGCCGGTATTGAAGATTTTAGCATTGAAGGACAGGAAAAAGTCGTTATGGACTGGATTGCAGAGAAAGGTTACCATACCGGTAATATCATGAATGCTTTCCGTCTGACATTGGTGGGTGAAGGAAAAGGCCCGCACATGTTCGATATTTCCTGGGTATTGGGCAAAGAGGAGACGATAGCTCGTATGAAACGGGCGGTAGAGGTTTTGAAGTAATCGACACAGTACTATGCTTTACGACCTGGCAATAGTCATTTATGACTTTATCGTCCATTTGGCTGCTCCGTTTAGCCGCAAGCCCCGGAAGATGATGAAAGGGCATTGGGTGGTGTATGAACTTTTACGCCAACAAGTGGAAAAAGGGGAACAGTATATTTGGTTTCACGCTGCTTCACTGGGGGAGTTTGAACAAGGACGCCCTCTGATAGAAATGATTCGTGAGAAATATCCTAACTATAAGATATTGCTGACATTTTTCTCTCCTTCCGGTTATGAAGTGCGTAAGCATTACCGGGGGGCGGATATTGTTTGCTATCTGCCGTTTGATAAGCCGAGGAATGTGAAGAAGTTCCTGGATATTGCAAATCCTTGCATGGCGTTCTTTATCAAATATGAGTTTTGGAAGAATTATCTGGATGAGCTTCACAAGCGCCGTATTCCGGTATATAGTGTGTCGTCCATCTTCCGTCGCGAACAGATATTCTTTAAATGGTACGGTGGCACTTATCGAAATGTCTTGAAAGATTTCGATCATCTGTTTGTTCAGAATGAGGCATCCAAACGTTATTTGTCGAAAATCGGCATCAGTCGTGTGACAGTGGTGGGGGATACCCGTTTTGACCGGGTACTGCAAATCCGCGAAGAAGCGAAAGAACTTCCGTTGGTGGAGAAATTTAAAGGAAACAATTCTTTTACTTTTGTTGCCGGAAGCTCATGGGGACCTGATGAGGATTTATTCCTCGAATATTTCAATAATCATCCGGAAATGAAGTTGATTATTGCTCCGCATGTGATCGATGAGAATCACCTGGTTGAGATCATCGGTAAACTGAAACGTCCGTATGTGCGCTATACCCGTGCTGACGAAAGAAATGTATTGAAAGCGGATTGCCTTATAATAGATTGCTTCGGCCTATTGTCCTCTATTTACCGTTATGGTGAAATAGCTTATATCGGCGGTGGTTTCGGAGTAGGAATCCACAACACATTGGAAGCGGCTGTATATGGTATTCCGGTGATTTTCGGACCGAAGTATCAGAAATTCATGGAGGCTGTTCAATTGCTGGAAGCAAAAGGTGCTTATTCTATCAAAGATTACGATGAGCTGAAAACTTTGTTGGATCGTTTCCTGACAGATGAGGTCTTTTTGCGCGAAACCGGAACGAATGCCGGTTATTATGTGACTAGCAATGCCGGTGCGACGGAGAAGATTATGCACATGATTAATTTCTAATAGCTTACTAACTGATATAATTTAGGCACGGATAACACGGGCTATGCGGTTTTTAGAAATATAACAGCATAAAGTGACCATGTAATCCGTGCCTGAAATAAATTAGAAAGGGCGTTTTTACACACTACCGTTATTTCATACTTTTTACGGCGTTTTGTTATCAGACTGCTATTTCTTGATTTAATATGGTGGGAGAATGATGGGAGGTAGCTAAAAATAGAATGAGAAATAATTATATGAATGTTATTAGGTGGATAAAAAGATGAGAGATACTTGTTTTGAAATGTATCTCTCATCTTATATCTGTTTAGTTATCTGATGTTTATCTTCTACTTATACCATTGAGAATACATCAGATAGTTGTGAGCGATCTTCTGATTAAGCTCTTTGGCTTGCTCAGGGTCTACGTTTTTGATAAACTTGGCAGGTACTCCTCCCCAGATGCTTCCGGGTTCAATAATGGTATTGCTTAATACCAACGAACCGGCAGCAACAATTGCGCCTTCTCCTACTACGGCATGGTCCAGGATGGTTGATCCCATTCCAACTAGAGCATAGTCTTTGATGGTTGCCCCATGGATCGTGACATTGTGTCCTACAGATACATGGTCGCCTATTTCAATAGTCGATTTCTGGTATAATGTATGCAAGACACTTCCGTCTTGGATGTTAACGCCATTGCCGATTCGTATAGAGTTGACATCTCCTCTTAATACGGTACTAAACCAGATGCTACAATCATTTCCTATTTTTACATCTCCTATAATAGTTGCGTTATCTGCGAGAAAACAGTTTTCTCCGATTTCGGGGGTGAATCCGCGTACTGATTTTATTAAAGCCATGAGATTTGTTTGATTTAATAATGTTTTTTAGTTGATACTATGTTATGTTGTCCGACACCCGGGTGTCGGTCGTCCTGACACCCGGGTGTCAGACATCTTATTTCTTAAATAGAAGTGGTAGCTTCCTGTAACCAGACTTTTTCTTCCTCGTTAAGATCTGGAGATAGCTTTTCGTAAACAGTCTGATGGTAATTATTCAGCCATTCGATTTCCTCCTTTGTCAACATCTCCTTGATGATCCCCTTTTTGCAGATAGGACATAAAGTGATAGTCTCAAATTTAAGATATTCTCCAAACATTCCTTCTCCATCTTTGCAGACTAACGTCAGATTCTCCGTACGTATCCCGTGACTGCCTGCCTTATAAACACCAGGTTCGTTGGATGTAATCATACCGGGTTGGAGAATTACAGGGTTCTCATTCATACGAATGCTTTGTGGACCTTCGTGTACACTCAAGAAATGCCCGACGCCGTGCCCTGTGCCATGGAGAAAGTTCATTCTGTGGTTCCAGATAGGCATACGTGCCAGTACATCGAGTTGCGCACCACGGGTTCCGGCTGGGAATTTGGCCATAGCCAATGCTATGTGTCCCTTTAATATTAAGGTATAATCCGTCTTTTCCTCTTCCGTCAGTTCGCCTAATGCGATGGTACGAGTGATGTCAGTGGTTCCGTCCAAGTATTGTGCCCCTGAATCTAAGAGTAGGAACCCTTTAGGCTGAAGGGGTACATCGCTTTCCGGCGTTGCCGAATAATGCACGATTGCTCCATGCTCTTTATATCCTGCAATGGTGTCGAAGCTTTCTCCCATGTAGAGAGGCTGTGCTGCTCTGAACTCATGCAGCTTTTTATCTATACTTAATTCAGTTTCTTTTCCGGTGGATACAGATTCTTCCAGCCACTTGAGAAATCTGACAAGTGCCACTCCATCCCGTTGCATGGCAGCATGGATGCCGGCTATTTCCTGCTCATTACGAATGGCTTTCAATAATGTGACGGGAGACTCGCCGCGAATAATGGAACATTTCGGATGGATGGCCGAGTAAATCGCATAATTCGTTTTCCGTGGATCAATAAGAATATTTTCTCCGGAGAAAGAATTCAGGAATGTCTCTACCTCATCATATTTCTGTATTCCTATTTGTTGTTTTTTTAGATAAGTCTCGACCTCCGGCGTCACTTTTTCCGGAGAAATAAAGTAAGTCACCTCATCCTGTGTAATTAACAGGTAGCTCACTATGACTGGATTGCAATGTACATCGTTTCCTCGTAGATTGAGAGTCCATGCTATTTCGTCCAGTGCAGATATGAATAAAGCATAGACGCCTTTCTTCTTCAACTCCGAACGGATGGCGGATATTTTTTCTTCGCAGCTTTTTCCTGCATATTTGATATCATAAATAAAAGCTGGAGAGTCAGGGATGGAGGGACGGTCTTTCCAGATGTTTTTTAATGGATCTCCAAATATATCTACCTGTAACTGATGTACCGCTAGTTCTTCTTTCATTTGTTCTACCTGTTGCACGGAGAACATTTTCCCGTCAATGCTTACAGATTCTCCGGGTTTTAAGTGCTGGCAGAGAAACTCTGTTATGCTTGGAGTTTCCGGCAACATCTCTTTGTAGAGTGTGATGCCGCTGCCTTCCAGCTCTTTCTCTGCCTGAAGGAAGTAACGTGAGTCGGTCCATAATCCCGCTTTGTCCATCAGGATGACCGCTGTTCCTGCGGAACCTGTGAAACCGGAAATCCATTCGCGTGACATCCAGTGGGGAGCCACATACTCACTAAGATGAGGGTCGGTGCTGGGGATAATGAATGCTTTGATGTAATTGGGATGGAAGGTCATGCGCAAAGCATGCACTCGTTCTTTTATGTTCTGTTTCATACCTTATTATATTATTATAGACATGTAAGTGTTTCAAAGGTACTAACTTTCTGCATTTAATGACTTGTTTATGAATAGTTTTTGAGAAATATTTGCCGAAAGTTTTGTGAATAAAGAAAGTATGTGTAATTTTGCGGCGCAATTTGACTGCGGAATTTTTTTAATCATAACATATTAATAGTAACAAAATGATTGTAGTACCTGTAAAAGAAGGCGAAAACATTGAAAAAGCGCTGAAGAAGTTCAAAAGAAAATTTGAGAAAACTGGCATCGTAAAAGAATTGAGAAGCAGACAGCAGTTTGATAAACCGTCTGTAACTAAAAGACTTAAGAAAGAACGCGCAGTTTACGTACAACAACTTCAGCAAGTAGAAGATTAATAATTCGTAATTTCCTTTGAATTATTGAATTCTTTTCATACATTCGTTGCACGATTTTAGATGTAGCGATATTATGTTGATAGAATCTTTTCTTGATTATCTCCAGTATGAGCGGAACTATTCTGAAAAAACCGTTCTTGCGTACGGTGAAGATATAAAGCAACTGCAGGAGTTTGCTCAGGAAGAGTATGGAAAGTTTAATCCGTTAGAGGTCGAGGCGGAACTGATTCGTGAATGGATTGTTTCATTGATGGATAAAGGGTATACCTCAACTTCTGTAAATCGTAAGCTAAGTTCGCTCCGAACGTTTTACAAGTATCTCATAAGGCAGGGAGAAACGACTATAGATCCTTTGCGTAAAATAAAAGGACCTAAAAACAAAAAGCCGTTGCCTGTGTTCTTAAAAGAGAACGAAATGAATCGGTTGTTGGATGATACGGATTTTGGCGAAGGATTTAAAGGTTGTCGGGACCGGTTGGTGATTGAAGTGTTTTATGCTACTGGCATGAGACTTTCGGAATTAATAGGTTTGGATGATAAGGATGTGGATTTTTCGGCTTCTCTTCTGAAAGTGACCGGGAAAAGAAATAAGCAACGACTGATACCGTTCGGTGATGAACTGCGGGAGTTGATGCTTGAATATATTAATGTAAGAAACGAAACGATTCCGGAAAGGTCGGAGGCTTTCTTTATTAGAGAGAATGGCGAACGGCTTTATAAGAATCTGGTCTATAATTTAGTGAAACGGAACCTGTCAAAGGTGGCAACGCTGAAGAAAAGGAGTCCTCACGTGTTGAGGCATACTTTCGCTACCACAATGCTGAATAATGAGGCGGAGTTGGGCGCGGTAAAAGAACTTTTAGGTCACGAGAGCATTACGACTACCGAGATCTATACGCATGCCACATTTGAAGAACTTAAAAAAGTGTATAAACAAGCTCATCCAAGAGCTTAAAAAAAGGAGGTAAGTATGGATGTTAGAATTCAATCAATTCACTTTGATGCGTCAGAGCAATTGCAGGCATTTATTCAGAAGAAAGTGTCTAAGTTGGAAAAATATTACGAAGATATAAAGAAAGTAGAGGTGTCATTAAAGGTAGTAAAACCAGAAGTTGCTGAAAATAAAGAAGCAGGCATTAAAATATTAATCCCTAATGGAGAGTTTTATGCAAGCAAAGTGTGTGATACATTTGAAGAGGCAATTGATTTAGATGTGGAAGCGCTCGGGAAACAGCTGGTTAAATACAAGGAAAAGCAACGTAGCAAATAAAAAAATCCCAAATATTTTGCGGGAAAGAAATAAATAACTAAATTTGCAGCCGTTTCGCTCGCGTTAGAACGTGACGGTTGCATTTTTTAGTAAGTTTGCCTCTTTAGCTCAGTTGGCCAGAGCACGTGATTTGTAATCTCGGGGTCGTTGGTTCGAATCCGACAAGAGGCTCAAAAAGAAACTGAAGAACAAAGAAAGAACATCTGTCTTTATCATATTGTTTGAAAAGAGTTCTTTTATTTCTTGATTTTGAAAAGGGCAAATACCAGAGTGGCCAAATGGGGCAGACTGTAAATCTGCTGGCTTACGCCTTCGGTGGTTCGAATCCATCTTTGCCCACAATCAGAGTGACAACTTTGGCAAGAATGCGGAAGTAGCTCAGTTGATAGAGCATTAGCCTTCCAAGCTGAGGGTCGCGGGTTTGAGCCCCGTCTTCCGCTCTCTTTTCTTGCTGTTATAGCTCAGTGGTAGAGCACTTCCTTGGTAAGGAAGAGGTCCCGGGTTCAAATCCCGGTAACAGCTCATAAAGGATGTAAATGCTGATTATTAATCAAATAAATAACAAGTAAAGCTATGGCTAAAGAGAAATTTGAACGTACCAAACCGCATGTGAACATTGGTACAATCGGTCACGTAGACCACGGTAAGACAACGTTGACAGCTGCTATCACTACAGTGTTGGCAAAAAAAGGTCTTTCAGAATTGCGTTCTTTCGATTCTATCGACAACGCTCCTGAAGAAAAAGAAAGAGGTATTACTATCAATACTTCTCACGTTGAATATCAAACAGCTAACCGTCACTATGCACACGTAGACTGCCCGGGTCACGCCGACTACGTAAAGAACATGGTAACTGGTGCTGCTCAGATGGACGGTGCTATCATCGTTTGTGCTGCAACTGATGGTCCGATGCCTCAAACTCGCGAACACATTCTGTTGGCTCGTCAGGTAAACGTACCTCGTCTGGTTGTATTCTTGAACAAATGCGATATGGTAGACGACGAAGAAATGTTGGAACTCGTTGAAATGGAAATGAGAGAACTTCTTTCATTCTATGATTTCGACGGTGACAATACTCCTATCATCCGTGGTTCTGCTCTTGGCGCATTGAACGGTGTTGAAAAATGGGAAGACAAAGTTATGGAGCTGATGGATGCTGTTGATACTTGGATTCCACTGCCTCCGCGCGATGTTGATAAACCATTCTTGATGCCGGTTGAAGACGTATTCTCTATCACAGGTCGTGGTACTGTAGCAACAGGACGTATCGAAACAGGTATTATTCACGTTGGTGATGAAATTGAAATCCTTGGTTTAGGCGAAGATAAGAAATCAGTTGTAACTGGTGTTGAAATGTTCCGTAAACTGTTGGATCAAGGTGAAGCTGGTGATAACGTGGGTCTTTTGCTTCGTGGTGTTGACAAGAACGAAATCAAACGTGGTATGGTTCTTTGTAAACCGGGTCAGATTAAACCGCACTCTAAATTCAAAGCTGAGGTTTATATCCTGAAGAAAGAAGAAGGTGGTCGTCACACTCCGTTCCACAACAAATATCGTCCTCAGTTCTACTTGCGTACTATGGACTGTACAGGTGAAATCACTTTGCCGGAAGGAACAGAAATGGTAATGCCGGGTGATAACGTAACTATTACAGTTGAGTTGATCTACCCAGTAGCATTGAACCCGGGTCTTCGTTTCGCTATCCGCGAAGGTGGACGTACGGTAGGTGCTGGTCAGATTACTGAAATTATCGACTAATACACAATAATTAATCAGTTCCCGGTTTTTCATCGGGAACTGATTATGTACACACGGGAGTAGCTCAGTTGGTAGAGCACCGGTCTCCAAAACCGGGTGTCGGGAGTTCGAGCCTCTCCTCCCGTGCTAATATTATTGAAATGAAAAAGGTAATAGCTTATATTAAAGAATCTTACGACGAACTTGTACATAAAGTATCGTGGCCTACGTATTCTGAACTTGCTAACAGTGCAGTAGTTGTTTTATATGCTTCCCTGCTTATTGCATTGGTAGTATGGGGTATGGATGTCTGTTTCCAGAACTTCATGGAAAAAATCGTTTATCCACATTAAAAAAATAGGAATTGAAAATGGCTGAGATTGAAAAGAAATGGTACGTTCTGCGTGCTATTAGTGGAAAAGAAGCTAAGGTAAAGGAATATCTTGAAGCTGATCTTAAGAACAGCGACCTTGGTGAATATGTATCTCAGGTATTGATTCCTACTGAAAAAGTTTACCAGGTTCGCAATGGCAAAAAAATTGTGAAGGAAAGAAGTTATCTTCCTGGTTACGTTTTGGTGGAGGCTGCTTTGGTTGGTGAGGTCGCTCATCACTTGCGCAACACTCCGAATGTGATAGGCTTTTTAGGTGGCTCCGAAAAACCGGTGCCTCTCAGACAATCAGAAGTGAATCGTATACTTGGTACAGTGGACGAACTGCAGGAAACGGGTGAAGAACTCAATATTCCGTACGTAGTGGGTGAAACTGTAAAAGTTACTTTTGGACCTTTTAGCGGATTCAGTGGCATCATTGAAGAAGTGAATAGTGAAAAAAAGAAACTAAAGGTCATGGTAAAGATATTCGGGCGCAAAACACCGCTTGAATTGGGCTTTATGCAAGTGGAAAAGGAATAACACGGAATTGTTACGCTGTTGTTGTTCTTCGTTTAATGTTTATATATAAATCAATAAAAAAATGGCTAAAGAAGTTGCTGGACTAATCAAATTACAGATTAAAGGAGGCGCTGCAAATCCATCACCTCCCGTTGGACCTGCTTTGGGTTCTAAGGGTATCAATATCATGGAATTTTGCAAGCAATTCAATGCCAGAACCCAAGACAAAGCAGGTAAAATTTTACCTGTTATCATTACTTACTACGCAGATAAGTCTTTCGATTTTGTAATCAAGACTCCTCCCGTTGCTATTCAATTACTTGAAGTAGCTAAGGTAAAGAGTGGTTCTGCTGAGCCTAACCGTAAGAAAGTTGCCGAGCTTACTTGGGAACAGATTCGTACGATTGCTCAGGACAAAATGGTTGACTTGAACTGTTTTACTGTGGAAGCTGCCATGAGAATGGTTGCAGGTACAGCTAGAAGTATGGGTATCGCTGTAAAAGGGGAGTTCCCGGTTAATAACTAATAAACTTCAATTGTAATGGGTAAACTGACAAAAAATCAAAAGTTAGCTGCAGAAAAGATTGAAGCAGGGAAAGCATACTCACTGAAAGAAGCTGCATCTTTGGTAAAAGAAATCACTTTTTCCAAATTCGATGCTTCACTGGATATTGATGTACGTTTAGGGGTTGACCCGCGTAAAGCTAACCAGATGGTGAGAGGTGTTGTTTCACTTCCTCATGGTACTGGTAAAGAAGTGCGTGTGTTGGTACTTTGTACACCGGATGCTGAAGCTGCTGCAAAAGAAGCAGGTGCTGACTATGTTGGTCTTGACGAATATATTGAAAAGATCAAAGGTGGATGGACTGATATTGATGTAATCATCACTATGCCATCTATCATGGGTAAAATTGGTGCACTCGGTCGTGTACTCGGTCCTCGTGGATTGATGCCGAACCCTAAGAGTGGTACTGTAACTATGGATGTTGCTAAGGCTGTAAAAGAAGTAAAACAAGGTAAAATTGACTTTAAGGTTGATAAGAGCGGTATTGTTCACACTTCTATCGGTAAGGTATCATTCAGTCCTGATCAGATTCGCGACAATGCGAAAGAGTTCATCTCTACTCTGAACAAACTGAAACCGACCGCAGCAAAGGGTACATATATTAAGAGTATTTATCTTTCTAGTACAATGAGTGCGGGTATTAAGATTGACCCGAAATCAGTGGATGAAATCTAATAAAACAGAGAAATAATGAGAAAGGAAGATAAAAGTACGATTATAGAGCAAATTGCTGCTACAGTAAAGGAATATGCTCACTTCTACTTGGTGGACGTTACAGCTATGGATGCTGCCGCTACCAGCGCATTGAGAAGAGATTGCTTTAAATCAGACATCAAATTGATGGTGGTTAAAAACACTCTGCTTCACAAGGCACTCGAAAGTTTGGAAGAAGACTTTTCACCTCTTTACGGTTCTTTGAAAGGTACTACTGCTGTTATGTTTAGCAATACTGCAAACGTTCCTGCTAAGCTGATCAAAGACAAAGCAAAAGACGGTATTCCCGGACTGAAAGCTGCATATGCAGAGGAAAGCTTCTACATTGGTGCTGACCAATTGGATGCTCTCGTTTCAATCAAGAGTAAGAATGAAGTTATCGCCGATATCGTTGCCTTGCTGCAATCTCCGGCCAAGAATGTTATTTCTGCTCTTCAATCAGGTGGTAACACCCTACACGGAGTTCTCAAGACTCTTGGTGAACGTACCGAAGCGTAAAAATGGAAAAAGGTGTTATAGCCTTGGGAATAACATCCCGAATAATTTTCAAAAATCAACAAAGTATTTAAACAATTAAAATCATACAAAAAATGGCAGATTTGAAAGCTTTTGCAGAACAATTAGTTAACTTGACAGTAAAAGAAGTTAATGAACTTGCAACTATCCTTAAAGAAGAATATGGTATTGAACCTGCTGCTGCAGCTGTAGCTGTTGCTGCTGGTCCTGCAGCTGGTGCTGCTGCCGCAGAAGAAAAAACTTCTTTCGACGTAGTATTGAAGAGCGCTGGTGCAGCTAAACTTCAGGTAGTTAAGGCCGTTAAGGAAGCTTGTGGTCTAGGTTTGAAAGAAGCTAAAGACTTGGTAGACGGTGCTCCTAGCACAGTTAAAGAAGGTTTGGCTAAAGACGAAGCAGAATCATTGAAGAAAACATTGGAAGAAGCTGGAGCTGAAGTTGAACTTAAATAACATTGGCCTGGTAATCAGGTAATTCGGTTAAGAATCCTTCACAAGAGGGTTCTTAACCTTTTTGTGTATATATTTCAAATTAAGTTCTCCAAATTCATTAATAGATGTCTTCAAATACTGTAAATCAAAGAGTTAATTTTGCTTCGACTAAGAATCCGCTCGAATACCCGGATTTCCTGGAAGTACAATTGAAGTCATTCCAAGACTTTCTACAATTAGATACCCCACCTGAAAAGCGCAAGAATGAGGGATTGTATAAAGTATTTGCTGAAAACTTCCCTATTGCCGATACAAGAAACAATTTTGTTCTTGAGTTTCTGGACTATTATATTGATCCGCCGCGTTATACCATCGATGATTGTATAGAGCGTGGGCTTACTTATAGTGTTCCCTTAAAAGCGAAACTTAAGCTTTACTGTACGGACCCCGATCATGAGGATTTTGATACAGTGATTCAGGACGTATTCCTCGGCCCGATTCCTTATATGACTGATAAGGCTACTTTCGTCATTAATGGTGCCGAACGCGTAGTTGTGTCACAGCTTCACCGTTCTCCGGGTGTGTTCTTCGGTCAGAGTGTACATGCCAATGGTACGAAACTTTATTCGGCTCGTATTATTCCGTTTAAAGGTTCGTGGATTGAGTTTGCTACTGACATCAATAATGTGATGTACGCATACATCGACCGTAAGAAGAAATTGCCGGTAACGACTTTGTTGCGTGCAATTGGCTTCGAGAATGACAAAGATATTCTTGAGATTTTCAACCTTGCAGAAGATGTAAAGGTGAACAAGACAAATCTGAAGAAAGTGCTAGGTCGTAAATTGGCTGCACGTGTCTTGAAAACATGGATTGAAGATTTCGTTGATGAAGATACCGGTGAAGTGGTTTCTATTGAGCGTAACGAAGTTATTATCGACCGTGAAACCGTACTGGAAGAGGTGCATATTGATGAAATTTTGGAGTCGGGAGTTCAGAACATCCTTTTACATAAAGATGAACCGAACCAGTCCGATTTCTCTATCATATATAATACGCTGCAGAAGGACCCGAGTAACTCGGAAAAAGAAGCTGTGTTGTATATCTACCGTCAGTTGCGTAATGCCGATCCGGCTGATGACGCAAGTGCAAGGGAGGTTATCAACAACTTGTTCTTCTCTGAAAAACGATATGACCTTGGTGATGTAGGTCGTTACAGAATCAACAAAAAGTTGAATCTGACGACTGATATGGACGTGCGTGTCCTCACGAAGGAAGATATCATTGAAATCATCAAATATCTGATTGAGTTGATCAACTCAAAAGCAGATGTGGATGATATTGACCACTTGAGTAACCGTCGTGTACGTACGGTAGGTGAGCAGCTTTCTAATCAGTTTGCTGTTGGTCTGGCTCGTATGTCTCGTACGATTCGCGAACGTATGAACGTTCGTGACAATGAAGTGTTTACTCCGATTGATTTGATTAATGCGAAGACAATCTCTTCTGTAATCAACTCATTCTTCGGAACGAATGCATTGTCTCAATTCATGGACCAGACAAATCCCTTGGCTGAAATTACGCACAAGCGTCGTATGTCTGCCCTTGGTCCTGGTGGTCTTTCCCGTGAACGTGCCGGATTTGAGGTTCGTGACGTTCACTACACACACTATGGTCGTCTTTGTCCGATTGAAACTCCTGAAGGTCCGAACATCGGTTTGATTTCTTCATTGTGTGTATTTGCTAAGATTAATGATCTGGGATTCATTGAAACTCCGTATCGTAAGGTCGAAAACGGGAAAGTGGATCTTTCTGATAACGGTCTGATTTATCTGACTGCTGAAGAAGAGGAAGAAAAGGTTATTGCACAGGGAAATGCTCCGTTGAATGATGACGGTACATTTGTGCGTAACAAAGTTAAATCTCGTCAGGATGCTGATTTCCCGGTTGTTGAACCGACAGAGGTTGATTTGATGGACGTTTCTCCTCAGCAGATTGCATCAATTGCTGCTTCATTGATTCCGTTCCTGGAACATGATGATGCTAACCGTGCATTGATGGGATCAAACATGATGCGTCAGGCGGTTCCTTTGTTGAGAAGTGAAGCGCCGATCGTAGGTACAGGTATCGAACGTCAGTTGGTAAGAGACTCTCGTACGCAGATTACTGCAGAAGGAGATGGTGTTGTTGACTACGTTGATGCTACTACTATCCGTATTTTGTATGACCGTACAGAAGACGAAGAGTTCGTAAGTTTCGAACCTGCTTTGAAAGAATATAGAATACCTAAGTTCCGTAAGACTAACCAGAACATGACGATTGACCTGCGTCCGATTTGTGACAGAGGCCAGCGTGTGAAGAAAGGTGACATCTTGACCGAAGGTTATTCTACAGAAAAGGGTGAATTGGCATTGGGTAAGAACTTGTTGGTTGCTTACATGCCTTGGAAAGGTTACAACTATGAGGATGCTATCGTATTGAACGAACGTGTGGTGCGCGAAGACTTGTTGACTTCGGTTCACGTAGAAGAATATTCTCTGGAAGTTCGTGAAACAAAACGTGGTATGGAAGAGTTGACTTCTGATATCCCGAATGTAAGTGAAGAAGCTACAAAAGACCTCGACGAAAATGGTATCGTTAGAATCGGTGCTCGTATCGAGCCGGGTGATATAATGATTGGTAAGATTACACCGAAGGGTGAATCTGATCCTTCTCCAGAAGAAAAATTGCTTCGTGCCATCTTTGGTGATAAGGCAGGTGACGTGAAAGATGCTTCCTTGAAAGCTTCTCCTTCTTTGAAAGGTGTTGTGATCGATAAGAAACTTTTCTCACGTGTGATTAAGAATCGTAGCTCTAAACTGGCCGATAAAGCATTATTGCCTAAGATTGATGATGAATTTGAAGCTAAGGTAGCTGACCTGAAACGTATTCTGGTTAAGAAACTGATGACTTTGACTGAAGGCAAGGTTTCTCAAGGTGTGAAGGATTATCTGGGTGCGGAAGTAATTGCGAAAGGTTCTAAGTTCAGTGTTTCTGATTTTGATTCACTCGACTTTACTTCTATTCAATTGAGCAACTGGACTAGTGATGATCATATTAACGGTATGATTCGTGATCTGGTAATGAATTTCATTAAGAAATACAAAGAGCTGGATGCAGAATTGAAACGTAAGAAGTTTGCTATTACAATTGGTGATGAACTTCCAGCTGGTATTATCCAGATGGCAAAAGTATATATTGCTAAGAAGCGTAAGATTGGTGTGGGTGATAAGATGGCAGGTCGCCACGGTAACAAGGGTATTGTATCCCGTGTTGTTCGTCAGGAAGATATGCCGTTCTTGTCCGATGGTACTCCGGTTGACATCGTATTGAATCCGTTGGGTGTGCCTTCTCGTATGAACATTGGTCAGATTTTCGAAGCTGTATTAGGGCGTGCCGGAAAAACATTGGGTGTGAAATTTGCAACTCCTATTTTTGACGGTGCTACAATGGAAGATCTGGATCAGTGGACAGACAAGGCAGGATTGCCTCGTTACTGTAAAACTTATCTTTGTGATGGTGGTACAGGTGAGCAATTTGACCAGGCAGCTACTGTGGGTGTGACTTACATGTTGAAGTTGGGCCACATGGTTGAAGACAAGATGCATGCTCGTTCTATCGGTCCGTACTCATTGATTACTCAGCAACCTCTTGGTGGTAAAGCACAGTTCGGTGGTCAGCGTTTCGGAGAAATGGAGGTTTGGGCACTCGAAGGTTTTGGTGCTGCTCATATCCTGCAGGAAATCCTTACTATCAAGTCTGATGACGTGGTAGGACGTTCGAAAGCTTATGAAGCAATTGTGAAAGGTGAACCGATGCCGCAACCTGGTATTCCGGAATCCTTGAACGTATTGTTGCACGAGTTGAGAGGATTAGGTTTGAGTATCAACCTAGAATAAAATAATAAAGAATATGTGGTGTCAACAAGCCGATGACGGTCTGTTGACATCCGTGTCTTTTCAATTTCCAATGATTCAATTATCAAATCTCAATTATATAGAGTATGGCTTTTAGAAAAGAAAATAAGACGAAAAGTAATTTCTCGAAGATCTCAATTGGTCTGGCTTCTCCGGAAGAAATCCTTGAGAATTCGAGTGGTGAAGTTTTGAAGCCTGAAACCATTAATTACCGTACGTACAAACCCGAACGTGATGGTTTGTTCTGCGAGCGCATTTTTGGTCCTATCAAGGATTATGAATGTCATTGCGGTAAATACAAGCGTATCCGTTATAAAGGTATCGTCTGCGACCGTTGTGGTGTGGAAGTTACTGAAAAGAAAGTACGCCGTGAACGTATGGGACATATCCAGTTGGTTGTGCCGGTGGCTCACATCTGGTATTTCCGTTCGCTCCCTAATAAAATCGGTTATTTGCTCGGACTGCCGACGAAGAAACTGGATTCGATTATATACTACGAACGTTACGTTGTTATTCAGCCGGGTGTAAAAGCTGAAGACGGTGTAGCTGAATATGATTTGCTCTCTGAAGAAGAATATCTGGATATTTTGGATACACTTCCAAAAGACAATCAATATCTTGAAGATAATGATCCGAACAAATTTGTTGCAAAGATGGGGGCTGAAGCTATCTATGATTTGCTGGCTCGTCTGGATCTGGATGCTTTGTCTTACGAATTGCGTCACCGTGCAGGTAACGATGCTTCACAGCAACGTAAGAATGAAGCTTTGAAACGTCTTCAGGTAGTAGAGTCGTTCCGTGCATCACGTGGACGCAACAAACCGGAATGGATGATTGTACGTATCGTACCGGTTATCCCGCCTGAACTTCGTCCGTTGGTTCCGTTGGATGGTGGCCGTTTTGCTACATCTGACTTGAACGACCTTTATCGTCGTGTAATTATCCGTAATAACCGTCTGAAACGACTGATTGAAATCAAGGCTCCGGAAGTGATCTTGCGTAATGAAAAACGTATGCTTCAGGAATCTGTCGATTCTTTGTTTGATAACTCACGTAAGTCAAGTGCTGTGAAGACAGACGCCAACCGCCCGTTGAAGTCATTGTCTGATAGCTTGAAAGGTAAGCAAGGACGTTTCCGTCAGAACTTGCTGGGTAAACGTGTTGACTACTCTGCTCGTTCGGTAATCGTCGTGGGGCCGGAATTGAAGATGGGTGAATGCGGTATTCCTAAATTGATGGCTGCCGAATTGTACAAGCCGTTTATTATTCGTAAGCTTATCGAACGTGGTATCGTTAAGACTGTAAAGTCTGCCAAGAAGATCGTTGACCGCAAGGAACCGGTGATCTGGGATATTCTGGAACATGTAATGAAAGGACATCCGGTACTGTTGAACCGTGCTCCGACATTGCACCGTTTGGGTATTCAGGCTTTCCAGCCTAAGATGATCGAAGGTAAAGCTATCCAGTTGCACCCGTTGGCATGTACGGCATTCAACGCCGACTTTGACGGTGACCAGATGGCTGTTCACTTGCCTTTGAGTAATGAAGCAATTCTGGAAGCACAAATGTTGATGCTTCAATCACATAATATCTTGAACCCGGCAAACGGTGCGCCTATTACTGTGCCTGCACAGGATATGGTTCTTGGTTTGTACTATATTACTAAGTTGCGTGCTGGTGCGAAAGGTGAAGGTTTGACGTTCTACGGACCGGAAGAGGCGTTGATCGCCTACAATGAAGGTAAGGTAGATATTCATGCTCCGGTGAAAGTTATCGTGAAAGACGTTGATGAAAATGGTAACATTGTAGACGTAATGCGCGAAACTTCGGTAGGACGTGTGATTGTTAATGAAATCGTTCCGCCTGAAGCTGGTTATATCAATACAATTATCTCTAAGAAATCTCTTCGTGATATTATTAGTGATGTAATTAAGGTATGTGGTGTGGCTAAGGCTGCCGACTTCCTGGATGGAATCAAGAACTTAGGTTATCAGATGGCGTTCAAGGGTGGTTTGTCATTCAACTTGGGTGATATTATCATTCCGAAGGAGAAAGAAACGTTGGTACAGAAAGGTTACGACGAAGTAGAACAAGTCGTAAACAACTATAACATGGGTTTCATTACCAACAACGAACGTTACAACCAGGTGATCGATATCTGGACACATGTAAACTCGGAGTTGTCTAATATCCTGATGAAGACAATTTCTTCGGATGATCAGGGATTCAACTCTGTATATATGATGCTTGACTCTGGTGCCCGTGGTTCTAAAGAACAGATTCGTCAGTTATCAGGTATGCGTGGTTTGATGGCAAAACCGCAGAAAGCAGGTGCTGAAGGTGGTCAGATCATTGAGAACCCGATTTTGTCAAACTTTAAAGAGGGACTTTCCGTGTTGGAGTACTTTATCTCTACCCACGGTGCTCGTAAAGGTTTGGCGGATACCGCTTTGAAGACTGCCGATGCCGGTTATCTGACTCGTCGTCTGGTGGACGTATCACACGATGTGATTATTACAGAAGAAGACTGCGGTACACTTCGTGGATTGGTTTGTACAGACCTTAAGAATAACGATGAAGTTATTGCTACTCTGTATGAACGTATCTTAGGACGTGTTTCCGTACATGATATAATCCATCCTACAACAGGTGAATTGCTTGTTGCCGGTGGTGAAGAAATCACTGAAGAAGTTGGTAAGAAGATTCAGGATTCTCCGATTGAGAGTGTTGAAATCCGCTCGGTATTAACTTGTGAAGCGAAGAAAGGTGTTTGTGCTAAATGTTACGGACGTAATCTGGCAACGAGCCGTATGGTTCAGAGAGGAGAAGCTGTCGGTGTAATTGCAGCTCAGTCTATTGGTGAGCCGGGTACACAGTTGACATTGCGTACATTCCACGCCGGTGGTACTGCTGCGAATATTGCTGCTAATGCAAGTATCGTTGCTAAAAACAATGCACGTCTTGAATTTGAAGAGTTGCGTACGGTAGATATCGTTGATGAGATGGGTGAATCTGCTAAAGTGGTAGTGGGTCGTTTGGCCGAAGTACGCTTTGTGGATGTGAACACTGGTATCGTTCTTTCTACTCATAACGTTCCTTATGGTTCAACACTGTATGTAGGTGACGGTGATTTGGTAGAAAAAGGCAAGCTGATTGCTAAGTGGGACCCGTTCAACGCTGTAATTATCACAGAAGCAACTGGTAAGATCGAATTTGAGGGCGTAATTGAAAACGTTACTTATAAGGTTGAATCGGATGAAGCAACAGGTCTTCGTGAAATTATTATTATTGAATCCAAGGATAAAACCAAAGTTCCTACAGCTCATATCTTGACAGAGGACGGTGATTTGATCCGTACTTATAACTTACCGGTAGGTGGTCACGTAATCATCGAGAACGGTCAGAAGGTAAAAGCTGGTGAAGTAATCGTGAAGATTCCGCGTGCCGTAGGTAAAGCGGGTGATATCACGGGTGGTCTTCCTCGTGTTACTGAATTGTTTGAAGCTCGTAACCCGTCAAATCCGGCTGTCGTTTCTGAAATCGACGGTGAGGTAACAATGGGTAAGATCAAGCGTGGTAACCGTGAGATCATTGTAACTTCTAAGACTGGTGAGGTTAAGAAATATCTGGTTGCATTGTCTAAGCAGATTCTGGTACAGGAAAATGACTATGTACGTGCAGGTACTCCGTTGTCTGACGGTGCTACTACTCCAGCAGATATTTTGGCAATTAAAGGTCCTACAGCTGTACAAGAATATATCGTGAATGAAGTTCAGGATGTATACCGTTTGCAGGGTGTGAAGATCAATGATAAGCACTTCGAGATTATTGTTCGTCAGATGATGCGCAAGGTGCAGATTGATGAACCGGGAGATACTCGTTTCCTCGAACAGCAAGTTGTAGATAAACTGGAATTCATGGAAGAAAATGATCGTATCTGGGGTAAGAAAGTCGTAGTGGATGCTGGTGATTCTCAAAATATGCAAGCAGGTCAGATTGTAACTGCCCGCAAGTTGCGTGATGAGAACAGTATGTTGAAACGTCGTGACTTGAAACCGGTTGAGGTTCGTGACGCTGTTGCTGCTACCTCTACTCAGATCCTTCAGGGTATTACACGTGCTGCTTTACAGACTTCAAGCTTCATGTCAGCGGCTTCCTTCCAGGAAACAACGAAAGTCTTGAATGAGGCTGCTATCAACGGTAAGGTCGATAAGTTGGAAGGTATGAAGGAAAATGTGATTTGTGGTCACTTGATTCCTGCAGGTACCGGTCAGCGCGAATTCGAAAAACTCATCGTTGGATCAAAGGAAGAGTATGACCGTATCTTGGCTAACAAGAAAACAGTACTTGACTACAATGAAGTAGAATAAATACAATTCAATTGACTATATGAGAAGGAGCGATTGCCAGATTGGGCAATTGCTCCTTTTTTTATTTCTTTTTTACTTGTGTGTATTGCTATTAGTCTCAGGAAAAATGTGTTATTTTGCAGGATAACTTTTTAATCATATAAAATATGGAAGAACAAAATAACAACGGACAATTACAGATTGAATTGAGAGAAGAGGTAGCGCAGGGCACTTATGCAAATCTAGCTATTATTACTCATTCTAGTTCTGAATTCATTCTTGACTTCGTGCGCGTAATGCCGGGTATACCGAAGGCTGGGGTGCAATCTCGCATTATTGTGGCTCCAGAACACGCAAAACGTCTGCTGCGGGCACTGGAAGACAATATAGCAAAGTATGAACGGGTATTCGGGCCGATTCGTACTTCAGATGAACCTTCTCTTCCTCCCTTGACAGGTGTAAAAGGCGAAGCGTGAGGATGATATAAAAACATTAAAAAAGAAAAAAAAGTTGTAGCGCATTGAATATTCAAATATTATTCGTATTTTTGCAGCCCAAAATGTATAGTTACGAAATTAATATAACAATAATATAAATCAAAAAACAATTAAAATGCCTACAATTCAGCAATTAGTAAGAAAAGGACGCGAAGTGCTGGTGGAGAAAAGTAAATCTCCAGCCTTGGATTCATGTCCTCAAAGACGTGGCGTTTGCGTGAGAGTATATACTACTACTCCGAAGAAGCCGAACTCTGCAATGCGTAAAGTAGCTCGTGTACGTTTGACTAACCAAAAAGAGGTGAACTCATACATTCCGGGAGAAGGTCACAACTTGCAGGAACACTCAATCGTTTTGGTACGTGGCGGTCGTGTAAAAGACCTTCCGGGTGTACGTTATCACATCGTTCGTGGTACACTTGATACAGCAGGTGTTGCTGGTCGTACTCAGAGACGTTCTAAGTATGGTGCTAAGCGTCCGAAACCGGGACAAGCTGCCGCTCCAGCTAAAGGTAAGAAAAAATAAGGATTAAGACCTAATTAAAATTAAAGTAATAACTTACGTTTTAGTTTGTTGGAAATGCTAAAGGTTGAGTAAATTCTCCGGAGGGAGAGTTGAAGAAGTCAAGAAGTAGACAACCAAGAACAAAAACATTATTTTTCAAACAAATGAGAAAAGCAAAACCAAAAAAACGCGTAATCCTTCCGGATCCCGTGTTTAATGATCAAAAGGTTTCTAAGTTCGTGAACCACTTGATGTATGACGGAAAGAAAAATACATCTTATGAAATCTTTTATGCCGCTCTGGAAACAGTGAAAGTAAAACTTCCTAACGAAGAAAAATCTGCTCTCGAAATCTGGAAAAAGGCTTTGGATAATGTAACTCCGCAAGTGGAAGTAAAGTCTCGCCGTGTAGGTGGTGCTACTTTCCAAGTTCCTACCGAAATCCGTCCGGACCGTAAAGAATCAATTTCAATGAAGAACCTGATTCTGTATGCTCGTAAAAGAGGTGGTAAATCAATGGCTGACAAGTTGGCTGCTGAAATTATGGATGCCTTCAATGAACAAGGCGGTGCATACAAACGTAAAGAAGATATGCATAGAATGGCAGAAGCTAACCGTGCATTTGCTCATTTTAGATTCTAATACTGTAAGAAACCAAATATAAACTTAAAGTAAAGGAATTGAAGATGGCTAAACATGATTTACATTTAACTCGTAATATCGGTATCATGGCTCACATTGATGCCGGAAAAACAACTACTTCTGAACGTATCTTGTTCTACACTGGATTGACTCACAAAATTGGTGAAGTTCATGACGGTGCTGCTACTATGGACTGGATGGAACAGGAGCAAGAACGTGGTATCACTATTACATCTGCTGCTACAACAACTAGATGGAAGTATGCCGGTGATACTTATAAAATTAACTTGATTGACACTCCGGGGCACGTTGACTTTACCGCAGAGGTAGAACGTTCATTGCGTATTCTTGATGGAGCTGTGGCTGCTTACTGTGCTGTTGGTGGTGTTGAGCCTCAATCGGAAACAGTATGGCGTCAAGCTGATAAATATAACGTTCCTCGTATTGCTTATGTAAATAAGATGGACCGCTCTGGTGCTGACTTCTTTGAAGTAGTTCGTCAGATGAAGGATGTTCTTGGAGCTAATCCATGTCCTATTGTTGTTCCTATCGGTGCTGAAGAATCTTTCAGAGGTCTTGTTGATCTTATCAAAATGAAAGCTATTTATTGGCATGATGAAACAATGGGAGCGGATTATACTGTAGAAGAAATCCCGGCAAATCTTGTTGACGAAGCGAATGAATGGAGAGATAAGATGCTTGAAAAAGTAGCTGAATTTGATGATGCTTTGATGGAGAAATATTTCGATGATCCTTCTACTATTACTGAAGAGGAAGTGTTGAGAGCTCTTCGCAATGCAACAGTTCAAATGGCTGTAGTTCCTATGTTATGTGGATCTTCTTTCAAGAATAAAGGTGTTCAGACTTTGCTTGACTACGTTTGTGCTTTCTTGCCTTCTCCGCTGGATACAGAGAATGTTATCGGTACAAATCCTAATACAGGAGCTGAAGAAGATCGTAAGCCAAGTGATGATGAAAAAACATCGGCTTTGGCATTTAAGATTGCAACTGACCCATATGTGGGTCGTTTGACTTTCTTCCGTGTTTATTCAGGTAAAATTGAAGCAGGTTCTTATATTTACAACTCTCGCTCTGGTAAGAAAGAACGCGTTTCTCGTCTGTTCCAGATGCACTCTAACAAACAGAATCCGGTTGAAGTAATCGGTGCTGGTGATATTGGTGCAGGTGTAGGATTCAAAGATATTCGTACAGGGGATACTTTGTGTGATGAAACTGCTCCGATAGTACTTGAATCTATGGACTTCCCGGAACCGGTTATTGGTATCGCTGTAGAACCTAAGACTCAGAAAGATATGGATAAACTGTCTAACGGTTTGGCTAAATTGGCTGAAGAAGATCCGACGTTTACAGTGAAAACTGATGAACAAACAGGGCAGACTGTTATTTCTGGTATGGGTGAGTTGCACTTGGATATTATCATCGATCGTCTGAAGCGTGAGTTTAAAGTAGAGTGTAATCAAGGTAAACCACAGGTTAATTATAAAGAAGCTATCACTAAGACAGTTGATCTTCGTGAAGTGTATAAGAAACAGTCTGGTGGTCGTGGTAAATTTGCTGATATCATCGTTAAGATTGGTCCGGTTGATGAAGACTTCAAAGAAGGAGGTCTGCAGTTTATCGATGAAGTAAAGGGTGGTAATATTCCTAAGGAATTCATCCCTGCAGTTCAGAAAGGCTTTACGAATGCCATGAAGAGTGGCGTTTTGGCAGGTTATCCGCTGGATTCATTGAAAGTAACTTTGGTTGATGGTTCATTCCACCCAGTTGACTCTGACCAGTTGTCATTCGAAATCTGTGCAATGCAAGCCTATAAGAATGCATGCGCTAAGGCAGGTCCTGTTTTGATGGAACCTATCATGAAACTGGAAGTTGTAACTCCGGAAGAAAACATGGGTGATGTTATCGGTGACTTGAATAAACGTCGTGGACAGGTTGAAGGAATGGAATCTAGTCGTTCTGGTGCTCGTATCGTGAAGGCAATGGTTCCGCTGGCAGAAATGTTTGGTTATGTAACAGCTTTACGTACTATCACTTCTGGACGTGCAACTTCATCAATGACTTACTCTCATCACGCTCAACTTTCTTCTTCTATTGCCAAAGCTGTATTGGAAGAAGTAAAAGGACGTGCTGATTTACTCTAAAATATCTAAAGCAGCAGGCTAGCGAATGACTCTTAGCCTGCCGCTTTATCTTATTATAAATGTATTAATTAAAAAAAATAATGAGTCAGAAAATTAGAATTAAATTGAAATCTTACGACCACAACTTGGTTGACAAGTCAGCTGAGAAAATTGTAAGAACTGTAAAAGCTACAGGTGCTATTGTTAGCGGTCCGATACCTCTGCCTACGCACAAGCGTATCTTTACTGTGAACCGTTCGACTTTCGTAAACAAAAAGTCTCGTGAGCAATTTGAACTCTCTTCTTATAAGAGATTGATCGACATCTATAGCTCAACAGCTAAGACAGTAGATGCTCTGATGAAGTTGGAATTGCCAAGTGGTGTGGAAGTAGAAATTAAAGTTTGATAATTAAAAATTAGTGAAATGCCAGGATTATTAGGAAAAAAAATCGGAATGACATCCGTTTTCAGTGCCGATGGTAAAAATGTACCATGCACTGTTATCGAAGCAGGTCCTTGTGTTGTTACTCAAGTTAAAACTGTAGAAAAAGATGGCTATGCAGCTGTTCAGTTGGGTTTCCAAGACAAAAAGGAAAAACATACAACTAAACCGTTGATGGGACATTTTAAAAGAGCAGGAGTAACACCGAAGAGACACTTGGCTGAGTTCAAAGAATTTGAGACAGAATTGAATCTGGGTGATACTGTTACCGTAGAGATGTTTAACGATGCTAACTTTGTTGACGTTGTTGGAACTTCTAAAGGTAAGGGTTTCCAGGGTGTAGTAAAAAGACATGGTTTTGGTGGTGTGGGTCAGGCTACTCACGGACAGCACAACCGCGCTCGTAAACCGGGTTCTATTGGTGCTTGTTCTTACCCTGCAAAAGTATTCAAGGGAATGCGCATGGGTGGACAACTTGGTGGTGACAGAGTCACTGTACAAAACTTGCAGGTATTAAAAGTAATCGCGGATCATAACCTTCTTTTGATCAAAGGTTCTATCCCGGGTTGCAAAGGTTCAATCGTATTAATTGAGAAATAATGGAAGTTAACGTATATAACATTAAAGGTGAAGACACTGGGAGAAAGGTTACGTTAAACGAATCTATCTTCGGAATTGAGCCCAACGACCACGCTATCTATTTGGATGTAAAACAATTTATGGCCAATCAGCGTCAGGGTACTCATAAGTCAAAAGAAAGAAGTGAAATCAGTGGTTCAACTCGTAAGATCGGTCGCCAGAAAGGTGGTGGCGGAGCTCGTCGTGGTGATATGAACTCACCGGTTCTTGTAGGTGGTGCCCGCGTTTTCGGTCCGAAGCCAAGAGACTACTTCTTTAAGTTGAATAAAAAAGTTAAGACATTGGCTCGTAAGTCAGCTTTGTCTTATAAAGCTCAAAACGATGCAATCGTTGTCGTTGAGGATTTCACATTTGAAGCTCCTAAGACAAAAGATTTCGTTGCAATGACAAAAAATCTTAAAGTTTCCGATAAAAAGCTACTTGTAATTTTACCGGAAGCAAATAAAAACGTATATTTGTCAGCTCGTAACATTGAGGGTGCTAATGTGCAGACTATCTCGGGATTAAATACTTACAGAGTATTGAATGCTGGGGTTGTTGTGCTTACAGAAAACTCTCTGAAGGCTATTGACAATATCTTAATTTAAAAAGGAGGCTTAAATAATGGGAATTATTATTAAACCGTTGGTAACAGAGAAAATGACTGCAATCACAGATAAGCTGAATCGTTTCGGCTTTGTTGTACGTCCTGAAGCTAACAAACTGGAAATTAAGAAGGAAATTGAAGCTCTTTATAATGTTACAGTAGTTGATGTGAATACTGTGAAGTATGCTGGCAAAAATAAGAGCCGTTATACCAAAGCAGGTATCATCAATGGTCGTACGAATGCTTTCAAAAAAGCAATCGTGACATTGAAAGAAGGAGATACTATTGATTTTTATAGCAATATTTAATAAAAATGGCAGTACGTAAATTTAAGCCCACAACGCCGGGGCAAAGACATAAAATTATTGGTACTTTCGAAGAAATTACTGCATCAGTACCAGAAAAGTCTCTTGTATATGGTAAGAAATCATCTGGTGGTCGTAACAGCGAAGGTAAGATGACTATGCGCTACATTGGTGGCGGTCATAGAAAGGTGATTAGAATTGTTGATTTCAAGAGAAATAAGGACGGTGTTCCAGCAGTAGTTAAAACAATTGAATACGATCCGAATCGTTCGGCTCGTATCGCTCTGTTATTTTATGCTGATGGAGAAAAAAGATATATTATTGCTCCCAATGGATTGCAAGTTGGTGCGACTCTAATGTCAGGTGAAACAGCAGCGCCAGAGATTGGTAATGCTCTTCCTCTTCAAAACATTCCGGTGGGTACTGTGATTCACAATATCGAATTACGTCCGGGACAGGGTGCTGCTCTGGTTCGTTCAGCTGGTAACTTTGCTCAGTTGACTTCTCGCGAGGGTAAGTATTGTGTAATTAAGTTGCCTTCAGGTGAAGTTAGACAGATTCTTAGCACTTGTAAAGCTACTGTCGGTAGTGTAGGTAACTCTGATCATGGATTGGAAAGTTCAGGTAAAGCCGGACGTTCTCGTTGGCAAGGACGTCGTCCTCGTAACCGTGGTGTTGTAATGAACCCGGTTGATCACCCGATGGGTGGTGGTGAAGGACGCGCTTCCGGAGGTCATCCAAGATCACGTAAGGGATTGTACGCTAAGGGACTTAAGACTAGAGCTCCTAAGAAACAGTCGTCTAAGTACATTATTGAGAGAAGAAAAAAGTAATCTGATTAATTGAGTAAACTATGAGTCGTTCATTAAAAAAAGGTCCATATATTAACGTTAAGCTTGAAAAGAGAATTCTTGCCATGAATGAATCTGGTAAGAAAGTCGTAGTAAAGACTTGGGCCAGAGCTTCAATGATTTCGCCTGATTTTGTAGGCCATACAGTTGCAGTTCACAATGGAAATAAATTTATTCCTGTTTATGTTACCGAGAATATGGTAGGACACAAGTTGGGCGAATTTGCTCCAACTCGTACATTCAGAGGACATGCTGGTAACAAGAAAAGATAACAGGATTTATTTGAAATAATAAAGTAATAAATAATAATGGGAGCAAGAAAAAAAATATCGGCTGAAAAGAGAAAAGAAGCCCTTAAGACCATGTATTTTGCAAAATTGCAAAATGTTCCTACTTCTCCGCGTAAGATGCGTCTGGTTGCAGATATGATCCGTGGTATGGAAGTGAACAGAGCACTTGGTGTTTTGAAATTTTCTTCAAAAGAAGCTGCTGCAAGAGTGGAAAAATTGCTTCGCTCTGCAATTGCTAACTGGGAACAGAAAAACGAACGTAAAGCGGAAAGTGGCGAGTTGTTCGTAACACAGATTTTTGTTGATGGTGGAGCTACACTCAAAAGAATGAGACCGGCACCACAGGGTAGAGGTTATAGAATTCGCAAACGTTCAAATCACGTAACATTGTTCGTTGGTGCTAAAAGTAATAACGAAGATCAAAATTAAGGTAGATGGGACAAAAAGTTAATCCAATAAGCAACCGTTTAGGAATTATCAGAGGATGGGATTCTAACTGGTATGGTGGAAATGATTACGGTGATTCTTTGCTGGAAGATAGCAAAATCCGTAAATATCTTAATGCAAGACTTGCAAAAGCAAGTGTATCAAGAATCGTAATTGAACGTACGCTGAAGCTCGTTACTATTACTGTTTGCACTGCTCGCCCGGGTATTATTATCGGTAAAGGTGGCCAAGAAGTTGATAAGTTAAAAGAGGAGTTGAAGAAGGTTACCGACAAAGATATTCAAATCAATATCTTTGAAGTGAAGAGACCGGAACTGGATGCCGTGATTGTTGCTAACAACATCGCTCGCCAGGTTGAAGGTAAAATTGCCTATCGCCGTGCCATCAAAATGGCTATCGCAAACACAATGCGTATGGGTGCTGAAGGTATCAAAATTCAGATTTCAGGACGTTTGAATGGAGCTGAAATGGCACGTTCTGAAATGTATAAAGAAGGAAGAACTCCGTTGCACACTTTCAGAGCTGATATCGACTACTGTCATGCAGAAGCATTGACTAAAGTAGGTCTTTTAGGTATCAAAGTTTGGATTTGTAGAGGTGAAGTGTTTGGTAAGAAAGAATTGGCTCCGAACTTTACACAAAGCAAAGAAAGTGGTCGTGGAAACAATAGTGGAAACAACGGCGGAAAGAACTTCAAAAGAAAGAAAAATAATCGCTAAACGAATTTGAATTTTAGGAAACTATGTTACAACCGAAAAAGACAAAATTCAGAAGACAACAAAAAGGCCGTCAGAAAGGTAATGCCCAGAGAGGCAACCAGCTGGCCTTTGGTTCTTTTGGCATAAAGGCTTTGGAGACTAAGTGGATTACAGGCCGTCAGATCGAAGCTGCTCGTATTGCAGTAACAAGATATATGCAACGTCAAGGACAGATCTGGATCCGTATATTCCCGGATAAACCGATCACTAGAAAACCTGCCGATGTACGTATGGGTAAAGGTAAAGGTGCTCCAGAGGGATTTGTGGCTCCTGTGACTCCAGGTAGAATCATTATTGAAGCTGAAGGAGTATCTTACGAAATCGCGAAAGAAGCATTGCGCTTAGCTGCTCAAAAGCTTCCTATTACAACGAAGTTTGTCGTAAGACGTGATTATGATATTCAAAATCAAAATGCGTAAGTGTTATGAAAATTGCAGAAATAAAAGAAATGACTACTAATGATTTAGTAGAAAGAGTAGAGGCGGAAACAGCTAATTATAACCAAATGGTTATCAATCATTCTATTTCTCCTTTGGAAAATCCTGCTCAAATCAAACAATTACGCAGGACTATTGCGCGTATGAAAACAGAATTGCGCGAAAGAGAACTTAACAATAAATGATCAGCTTGATGGAAGCAAGAAATTTAAGAAAAGAAAGAACAGGGGTTGTGTTGAGCAATAAGATGGATAAGACCATCACAGTTGCTGCCAAATTTAAGGAAAAACACCCTATATATGGTAAGTTCGTTAGTAAAACGAAGAAGTACCATGCTCACGATGAAAAGAATGAATGCAATATCGGTGATACTGTAAGCATCATGGAAACTCGTCCTTTGAGCAAGACTAAAAGATGGAGATTAGTAGAAATAATTGAAAGAGCTAAGTAATTATGATACAAGTAGAATCCAGACTTACAGTATGTGATAACAGTGGAGCGAAAGAGGCGTTGTGTATCCGCGTTTTGGGTGGTACAGGCCGTCGTTATGCTTCAGTGGGGGATGTCATTGTAGTTTCAGTGAAGAGTGTTATCCCTTCTAGTGATGTTAAAAAAGGTGCAGTATCAAAGGCTTTGATTGTACGTACAAAGAAAGAAATCCGTCGTCCTGATGGTTCTTATATACGTTTTGATGATAATGCTTGCGTGTTGTTGAATAATGCAGGTGAAATTAGAGGTAGTCGTATTTTCGGTCCTGTAGCAAGAGAGCTTCGTGCTACAAACATGAAAGTTGTGTCACTTGCGCCTGAGGTACTTTAATTTGTAAAAGATTTAAGTAATGAGTAAATTACATATTAAAAAAGGCGATACAGTTTACGTAAATGCTGGCGAAGATAAGGGCAAAACTGGTCGTGTATTGAAGGTTCTTGTTAAAGAAGGACGTGCATTTGTAGAAGGTATCAATATGGTATCTAAAAGCACAAAACCGAATGCTAAGAATCCGCAAGGTGGTATCGTGAAGCAGGAAGCTTCTATCCACATTTCAAACTTGAATCCGGTTGATCCAAAAACTGGTAAAGCAACGCGTATTGGGAGAAAAAAGAGTTCGGAAGGAACTTTAGTGCGTTATTCTAAAAAATCAGGAGAGGAGATTAAGTAATGAGTAATACTGCTAGTCTTAAGAAAGAATATGCAGAGCGTATAGCACCTGCATTGAAATCACAGTTCCAGTATTCTTCTACAATGCAGGTACCCGTACTTAAGAAGATTGTTATCAATCAAGGGTTAGGTATGGCTGTTGCTGATAAGAAGATTATCGAAGTTGCAATCAATGAAATGACAGCTATCACAGGTCAGAAAGCTGTAGCTACCATTTCTCGTAAAGATATTGCAAACTTTAAGTTGCGTAAAAAAATGCCGATTGGTGTTATGGTAACTTTGCGTCGTGAAAGAATGTACGAATTCCTTGAAAAATTGGTTCGTGTAGCTCTTCCTCGTATTCGTGACTTTAAAGGTATCGAAAGTAAGTTTGATGGTAAAGGTAACTATACCCTTGGTATTCAGGAACAAATCATTTTCCCTGAAATAAATATCGATAGTATTACAAGAATTCTCGGAATGAATATTACCTTTGTAACCTCTGCGGAAACAGATGAAGAAGGTTATGCTTTGCTGAAGGAATTCGGTTTACCTTTTAAAAACGCTAAAAAAGACTAATAGATATGGCAAAGGAATCAATGAAAGCACGTGAAGTAAAACGTGCTAAATTAGTAGCCAAATACGCCGAAAGAAGAGCTGCTTTGAAGCAAATCGTAAGAACAGGTGATCCTGCTGATGCTTTTGAAGCTGCACAGAAGTTGCAAGAGTTGCCAAAGAATTCTAATCCGATTCGTATGCACAACCGTTGCAAACTGACTGGACGTCCTAAAGGTTATATTCGTCAATTCGGAATTTCGAGAATTCAGTTCCGTGAGATGGCATCTAACGGACTGATCCCAGGCGTAAAAAAAGCAAGCTGGTAATTATTGTTTAAATATTGTCAGGGTAGTCCTGATTAATTTAATTTATTTTTATATGACTGATCCAATAGCAGATTATTTAACGAGGTTGCGGAACGCGATTGGTGCAAAGCACAGAGTTGTTGAAGTTCCCGCTTCGAACTTGAAAAAAGAAATCACTAAGATTCTTTTTGAAAAAGGCTACATTCTTAATTATAAGTTTGTAGAAGATGGTCCTCAAGGAACTATTAAGGTTGCCTTGAAGTATGATTCTGTTAACAAAGTTAACGCAATCAAAAAGTTAGAAAGAATATCTTCTCCGGGTATGCGTAAGTATACTGGTTACAAAGATATGCCGCGTGTTATTAATGGGCTGGGTATTGCTATAATATCTACTTCCAAAGGTGTAATGACTAACAAAGAGGCTGCAGAACTGAAGATCGGTGGTGAAGTCTTGTGTTATGTATATTAATTAGGAGGAATTAGAATGTCAAGAATAGGAAAATTACCCATTAGTATCCCTGCTGGAGTGACAGTCACTCTGAAGGATAATGTGGTTACCGTAAAGGGACCCAAAGGCGAAATGAGCCAATATGTGAATCCTGCTATCAATGTTGCCATTGAAGACGGACACGTAACTTTAACAGAAAACGATAAAGAAATGCTTGATAACCCGAAGCAAAAACATGCTTTCCACGGTTTGTATCGCTCTTTGGTTCACAACATGGTTGTGGGCGTATCTGAAGGATACAAGAAGGAACTGGAACTTGTAGGTGTAGGTTATCGTGCTTCTAACCAAGGTAACATCATTGAGCTTGCTTTAGGTTATACACACAATATTTTCATTCAATTACCTGCTGAGGTAAAAGTTGAAACTAAGTCTGAAAGAAATAAGAATCCTCTTATTATATTGGAATCGTGTGACAAACAATTGCTTGGTCAAGTTTGCTCTAAAATACGTTCTTTCCGTAAGCCTGAACCATACAAGGGTAAAGGTATTAAGTTTGTTGGCGAAGTAATTCGTAGAAAGTCTGGTAAATCAGCCGGCGCTAAGTAATTCATATAAAATTAGATTATTATGACAACAAAAATAGAAAGACGAGTTAAGATCAAATATAGAGTACGCAACAAAATTTCAGGTACTACTGAATGTCCGCGTATGAGTGTATTTAGAAGTAACAAGCAAATTTATGTCCAGATTATCGATGATCTTTCTGGTAAGACACTGGCTGCCGCTTCTTCTTTAGGTTTGACTGATAAAGTTGCTAAAAAAGAACAAGCTGCTAAAGTGGGTGAAATGATTGCTAAAAAGGCTCAGGAAGCAGGTATAACTACTGTTGTTTTCGACCGTAATGGTTACTTGTATCATGGGAGAGTAAAAGAAGTAGCTGATGCTGCTCGTAACGGTGGACTTAAATTTTAATCATTATGGCAGGAGTTAATAATAGAGTTAAGATTACTAACGATATAGAACTGAAAGATAGATTGGTTGCTATTAATCGTGTTACTAAAGTTACCAAAGGTGGTAGAACTTTTAGTTTCTCTGCAATCGTTGTTGTAGGTAACGAAGAAGGTATCATTGGTTGGGGACTTGGTAAAGCAGGTGAAGTAACAGCTGCTATCGCTAAAGGTGTTGAATCAGCTAAAAAGAACTTGGTGAAAGTGCCTATTTTGAAAGGTACTGTTCCTCATGAACAATCAGCTAGATTTGGTGGTGCTGAAGTATTCATCAAACCTGCATCTCACGGAACTGGTGTTGTAGCTGGTGGTGCTATGCGTGCTGTTTTGGAAAGTGTTGGTGTTACTGATGTTTTGGCTAAATCTAAAGGTTCTTCCAATCCGCACAACCTTGTTAAAGCTACAATCGAAGCTTTGAGTGAAATGCGTGATGCAAGAATGGTTGCTCAGAACAGAGGTATTAGTGTTGAAAAAGTATTTAGAGGATAAGGAGGAGATATGTCAACTATAAAGATTAAACAAGTTAAAAGTAGAATTGGTGCTCCAGCTGATCAGAAAAGAACTCTTGATGCACTGGGACTTCGTAAACTGAACCGTGTGGTTGAACACGAAAGCACTCCTTCAATTCTTGGGATGGTAGATAAAGTAAAACACTTGGTTGCCATTGTTAAGTAATTATTTGTTGAATAATAAAACGAAATTACAATATGAACTTAAGTAATTTAAAACCTGCAGAGGGATCTACTAAGACAAGAAAAAGAATTGGACGTGGAACTGGTTCTGGCTTAGGCGGTACTTCTACAAGAGGTCATAAGGGAGCTAAATCAAGATCTGGATACTCTAAGAAGATCGGTTTTGAAGGTGGTCAGATGCCTCTTCAACGTCGAGTTCCTAAATTTGGTTTCAAGAATATTAATCGTGTAGAATATAAAGCCATCAATCTGGATACTATCCAGAAACTTGCTGAAGCTAAGAGCTTGGCAAAAGTTGGTGTAAACGACTTTATCGAAGCAGGATTTATATCTTCAAATCAGTTGGTAAAAGTATTGGGTAACGGAACTCTGACTAATAAGCTGGAAGTAGAAGCTCATGCATTCTCTAAGACTGCAACTGCTGCTATTGAAGCTGCTGGTGGAACTGTAGTAAAACTCTGATTCAATGAGAAAAGCTATTGAAACATTAAAGAATATATGGAAGATTGAGGATCTGAGACAGCGGATCCTCATCACCATATTGTTTGTGGCAATTTACCGTTTCGGATCATATGTCGTATTACCGGGTATCAATCCGGCGATGCTGGCTAAATTGCACGAACAAACAAGTGAAGGCCTTTTAGCCTTGTTAAATATGTTCTCTGGAGGAGCATTTTCTAATGCCTCTATTTTTGCATTAGGAATCATGCCTTATATCTCTGCATCTATCGTAATCCAGTTGTTGGGAATCGCTGTGCCGTATTTCCAGAAGCTGCAACGCGAAGGTGAGAGCGGCAGAAGAAAAATGAATCAATATACTCGTTATTTGACGATTGCTATATTGTTAGTTCAGGCCCCTTCTTATTTGCTCAATCTTAAAATGCAGGCTGGCCCTTCCTTAAATGCTTCATTAGATTGGACTCTGTTTATGGTTACCTCTACCATTATTTTGGCAGCAGGTAGTATGTTTATTTTGTGGCTTGGTGAAAGAATTACTGATAAAGGTATTGGTAACGGTATTTCATTTATCATCTTGATTGGTATTATCGCTCGTTTCCCTGATGCTTTGTTGCAAGAAGTTGTATCCAGAGTAGCAAATAAGAGTGGTGGTTTGATCATGTTTATAATTGAAATCGTATTCTTGTTATTAGTGATTGGTGCTGCTATTCTTTTGGTACAAGGTACAAGAAAGATTCCTGTACAGTATGCAAAAAGAATTGTTGGTAACAAGCAATATGGTGGTGCTAGACAGTACATTCCTTTGAAAGTGAATGCGGCTGGTGTTATGCCTATCATCTTTGCTCAGGCAATCATGTTTATTCCAATTACGTTTATCGGTTTTTCAAATGTAAATGATGCGGGCGGTTTCTTGCATGCGTTTACAGATCATACAAGTTTCTGGTATAATTTTGTTTTTGCGGTAATGATTATATTATTTACATATTTCTATACTGCAATTACAATTAATCCGACTCAGATGGCTGAGGATATGAAGAGAAATAATGGTTTCATCCCTGGTATTAAACCGGGAAAGAAAACTGCAGAGTATATTGATGATATAATGTCTCGTATTACTTTGCCGGGTTCTTTCTTCTTGGCTTTAGTTGCTATTATGCCTGCTTTTGCCGGTATATTCGGAGTGCAAGCAGGATTTGCTCAATTCTTCGGCGGTACATCTTTGTTAATTCTTGTAGGTGTTGTTCTTGATACACTGCAACAGGTTGAAAGTCATTTGTTGATGAGACACTATGATGGTCTGTTGAAATCTGGTCGTATTAAAGGACGCGCTGGTGTAGCGGCATATTAATTCTTTAGATTAGAAATGATATTTCTTAAAACAGAAGATGAAATAGAATTGCTCCGTCAGAGTAACCTGCTTGTTGGTAAAACTCTTGCAGAGGTTGCCAAACTGGTGAAGCCTGGTGTAACTACACGTGAGTTGGATAAAGTTGCTGAAGAGTTCATTAGAGATCATGGGGCAACTCCAACTTTCAAGGGATTCCCGAATCAATATGGAGAACCATTTCCCGCATCTCTTTGTACTTCTGTTAATGAACAGGTTGTACATGGAATCCCAGGGGATATTGTACTGAAAGATGGCGATATCGTATCAGTGGATTGTGGGACTTACATGAATGGTTTTTGTGGTGATTCTGCTTATACTTTTTGTGTAGGAGAGGTGGACGAAGAAGTTCGTAACTTGTTGAAGGTGACTAAAGAAGCGTTATATATTGGCATTCAGAACGCAGTGCAAGGCAAAAGAATCGGAGACATCGGGTATGCTATTCAGCAATATTGTGAGTCTCACTCTTATGGTGTAGTGCGTGAGTTTGTTGGTCATGGCATCGGTAAAGAGATGCACGAAGATCCTCAAGTGCCTAATTATGGTAAAAGAGGATATGGACCTTTGATGAAAAGAGGCCTTTGCATAGCGATAGAGCCGATGATAACATTGGGAGACCGGCAAGTGATTATGGAACGTGACGGATGGACTGTGAGGACCAGAGATCGTAAATGTGCTGCACATTTTGAACATACGATAGCTGTTGGAGCTGGTGAAGCTGATATTTTGTCTTCATTCAAATTCATAGAAGAAGTTTTAGGAGATAAAGCAATATAATATGGCAAAGCAATCTGCAATAGAACAAGATGGAGTTATAGTTGAAGCATTGTCAAATGCAATGTTTCGTGTTGAATTAGAAAACGGACATGAGATTACTGCACATATTTCAGGTAAGATGCGGATGCATTACATCAAGATCTTGCCGGGAGATAAAGTGAGAGTCGAAATGTCTCCTTACGACTTATCGAAAGGAAGAATTGTGTTTAGATATAAATAAAATAAGATATGAAAGTAAGAGCATCATTAAAGAAACGCACGCCAGAATGTAAGATCGTTAGACGTAATGGCCGTTTGTATGTTATTAACAAGAAAAATCCTAAGTATAAACAACGTCAAGGATAATTTGTTATTTTTGCAAAAAAAATAATTAAGTATATGGCTATAAGAATAGTTGGTGTAGATTTACCTCAGAACAAAAGAGGTGAAATTGCGTTGACCTATGTATATGGAATAGGTCGCAGTAGTTCAGCAAAAATTTTAGATAAAGCTGGTGTAGATAAAGATCTGAAGGTTAAAGACTGGACAGATGATCAAGCTGCTAAGATTCGTGAGATTATCGGTGCAGAGTATAAAGTGGAAGGTGATCTTCGTTCTGAAATCCAATTGAACATTAAGCGATTAATGGATATTGGTTGCTATCGTGGTGTACGTCACCGTATTGGTCTGCCTGTTAGAGGTCAGAGCACAAAGAACAATGCACGTACTCGTAAAGGTAGAAAGAAAACCGTTGCTAATAAGAAAAAAGCTACTAAATAATAATTGTTGATATGGCAAAAAAAACAGTTGCAGCTAAAAAGAGAAATGTGAAAGTAGACGCTAATGGACAGTTGCATGTTCATTCATCTTTCAACAATATTATTGTTTCTCTTGCAAACAGTGAAGGGCAGATTATCTCTTGGTCATCTGCTGGTAAAATGGGATTTAGAGGTTCTAAAAAGAATACTCCTTATGCAGCTCAGATGGCTGCCCAGGATTGTGCAAAGATTGCATTTGATCTTGGCCTGAGAAAGGTAAAAGCATATGTGAAAGGTCCAGGTAACGGACGTGAGTCTGCTATTAGAACTATCCACGGTGCTGGTATCGAAGTTACTGAAATCATTGACGTAACTCCGCTTCCACATAATGGTTGTCGTCCTCCAAAAAGACGTAGAGTTTAATTTACCTTTAACTTACAATGATCTTGATTTTGTTTTTGGATTACATTTAATTTCTCTCTGTAATCGCGGCTGCAACAAATTAAGTTCATGAATAAACAATTAAATATTTAAAAAGAAATGGCTAGATATACTGGACCAAAATCGAGAATCGCCCGTAAATTCGGTGAGGGAATCTTTGGAGCTGATAAAGTTTTGTCAAAGAAGAACTATCCTCCCGGACAACATGGTAATTCAAGAAAAAGAAAAACTTCTGAATACGGTGTGCAACTTCGTGAAAAGCAGAAAGCTAAATACACCTATGGAGTACTAGAAAAACAATTCCGCAATTTGTTTGAAAAAGCAGCTACTGCTAAAGGTATTACCGGTGAGGTACTTCTTCAATTGTTGGAAGGCCGTCTTGACAACGTAGTATTCCGTTTGGGTATTGCTCCTACACGTGCTGCTGCTCGTCAGTTGGTTAGTCACAAGCATATTACTGTAGATGGTGAAGTGGTAAACATCCCTTCATTTGCAGTAAAACCAGGACAATTGATTGGTGTTCGTGAAAGATCTAAATCTTTGGAAGTAATTGCTAATTCTCTTGCAGGTTTCAATCACAGCAAGTATGCTTGGTTGGAATGGGACGAAGCTTCTAAGGTTGGTAAAATGTTGCACATACCTGAAAGAGCAGACATTCCTGAGAACATTAAAGAACATTTGATCGTTGAATTGTATTCTAAATAATAATTAATTTCATGGCGATATTAGCATTTCAAAAACCTGATAAAGTATTAATGTTGGAGGCGGACTCCAGATTCGGTAAATTCGAATTCCGTCCGTTGGAACCGGGTTTTGGTATTACTGTAGGTAATGCATTACGCCGAATCCTTCTTTCTTCATTAGAGGGTTTTGCTATCACTACTATCAGAATTGATGGTGTGGAGCATGAATTTTCTAGTGTACCTGGAGTAAAAGAGGATGTTACCAACATTATCTTGAATCTGAAACAAGTGAGATTCAAGCAAGTAGTTGAAGAGTTCGAGAGCGAAAAAGTGAGCATCACTGTCGAGAATTCCAGTGAATTTAAAGCAGGTGACATAGGTAAGTATTTGACTGGATTTGAAGTGTTAAATCCGGAATTAGTTATTTGTCATTTAGATTCTAAGTCAACTATGCAGATTGATATTACAATTAACAAAGGCCGTGGTTATGTACCTGCTGATGAGAATCGCGAGTATTGCACGGATGTTAATGTAATTCCAATCGACTCTATTTATACACCGATACGTAATGTCAAGTATGCTGTAGAAAACTTCCGTGTAGAACAGAAGACTGACTACGAAAAGCTAGTACTTGAAATTAGTACCGACGGTTCTATACATCCGAAAGAAGCGCTGAAAGAAGCTGCAAAAATTCTGATTTATCACTTCATGTTGTTCTCTGACGAGAAGATCACGCTTGAAAGTAATGATACTGATGGCAATGAAGAGTTTGATGAAGAAGTACTGCACATGCGTCAGCTGTTGAAAACCAAACTCGTTGATATGGACTTGTCAGTTCGTGCCCTCAATTGCTTGAAGGCTGCTGACGTAGAAACTCTCGGTGACTTGGTACAATTCAACAAAACTGACCTGCTGAAATTCAGAAACTTCGGAAAGAAATCGCTTACCGAGCTTGATGATTTGCTGGAAAGTCTGAATCTGTCGTTTGGAACCGACATTTCTAAATATAAATTAGATAAAGAATAAAAAATGAGACATAATAAAAAATTCAATCATTTAGGTCGTACTGCTTCTCATAGAAGCGCTATGTTATCTAACATGGCTTGCTCTTTGATCAAGCACAAAAGAATCACTACGACTGTTGCAAAGGCGAAAGCTTTGAAAAAGTTTGTTGAGCCTTTGATTACTAAGTCTAAAGAAGATACTACGAACTCTCGTCGTGTTGTATTTAGCAATTTGCAAGATAAGATTGCAGTAACAGAGTTGTTCAAAGAAATCTCTGTTAAGATTGCTGATCGTCCGGGTGGTTATACTCGTATTATCAAGACTGGTAACCGTTTGGGTGACAATGCAGAAATGTGCTTCATCGAGTTGGTTGACTACAATGAAAACATGGCTAAGGAAAAAGTGGCTAAGAAAGCTACTCGTACTCGTCGTTCGAAGAAATCTGCTGAAGCTGCTCCTGCTGCTGTTGAAGCTCCTGCAACTGAAGCTCCTAAGGCTGAAGAACCAAAAGCTGAATCAGCTGAATAATTTTACAGTTATTCTTATAGATATAAAAAGGGCTACCCTCATAGGTAGCCTTTTTTGTTTGTCTGCCGTTTACTAATACTAAGATACATTAAAATATATCTTAATAGAACTTTTCATAGAGAGAATCTGTTATATTTGCAAGTGAATATGGCAAAATTTGTAAAGGTAATATTGTTTCTGTTGCTGACAGTTGCTTTTCATAGCATAGCAGGCAATATTTCTACCGCGAAAGTGGTGGATGAACAGGAGCGTGCTATTACATATGCAATGAGACAACATGGGGAAATCAGCGCACCGGATCTTCCAGGTAAGCCTGTGGCTGAATTGAACAACTCGCAAAGCCATCAAATATCTGTAACACGTATTCAACGTGTGCAACTTGGAGAATATTTCTTTTCTTTGAAGAATGCGCTACAATGTTGTGCTGATCGTGAGAACTCACTTTCACAACACTTGGGGCGGATTTATGGTACAACAACTTCCTATTATTGCCAGCCATCAAGTGAATACTATGTATATACTTTGAGGCGCATAATTATTTAGTAGTAACTTATTAGTTTTGTTTATTTTGTGGTTACTGGTATCTTCTGTAATACCGGTGACTATATCTTTTTATCTTTATATTTTCACTAATAATTTAAACTTTAAATATTATGGCAACTACTCAAATGATTGATGCTACTATCTTCACATCTTCACACCCCGATATCGCAAAACGTACAAGTATTTCAGGAGTTTTAATTTCTTCTGTAATGTTATTGGTCGGTATCTTAGCTTTTGCTTCCACTTTCGAATTGGATGATAAGTCTTCTACGGTTAGTATGGCTTTGATGGTTCTGGGAACAGGTTTATTCCTTATGGGGATTTTCCGTCTCTTCTGGAAATCAAAAGAAGTTATTTATTTGCCAACCAAAAGTGTGGCTAAAGAGCATAGTATATTTTTTGATTTGAAACACATGGATGCTTTGAGGGATCTTGTGAATTCGGGGGCATTCTCTGCAGGTTCGAATATAAAGAGTGAGGCTAGTGGTAATATACGTATGGATGTGATACTCTCTGCTGATAAAAAATTTGCAGCTGTACAGTTATTCCAGTTTATACCTTATACATATCAACCAATAACATCAGTGCAGTATTTCACTAATGAACAAGCTTCAGCGGTCATAGCATTTCTGGCAAAAAGTAAAATGCAGTAAAAGTATATCTCCAGAAACTGTTTAACTTTGTTTTCCGGCAGATTAAAACAGGTAGCTTGAAATTTTATATTCAGTTTGCTGCTGCTAAATAAAGCAGGTTTTGGATGTTACCGCAATAGAAAACTTTGATTTTCATATAAGGAATGGGGATTAGTCGTTAATGACGGCGATTCCCATTTTCTTCATTAAGAAGCAGGCATTCATATTTTGTGCAACTCCATTTCTCATTTGGTAAGAGAAGGTAAGTTCGTTGTTCGTAATGTCAGCTTCGAAACAGTAATTCCGGATATTTTGTGGGAAGGAGTCCACTAAAGTCCCTAGCAACAAGTCATGGGTGGCGATGATGCCATTGGTGTTCATGTGCATGAATTGTTTGATGAGGGCGAAAGAACCTTTCTGTTTATCCATGGAGTTTGTACCTTTCAATATTTCATCAAGGATGATGAAAAGTTCTTCTCCTGCTTCAAGCTTGTCTATGATTAATTTAAGTCGCTTGAGTTCGGCAAAGAAATAAGATTCGTTGTCGGCTAAGGAGTCACTGGTCCGAAGACTGGTAACGAGGCGAGCCGGATATATTTTCATCTGCTTTGCCCAAACGGGAGCCCCTATACATGCTAGTAGATAGTTCACTCCTACAGTACGTAAATACGTGCTTTTTCCTGCCATATTGGCTCCTGTGATAATAATAAAGAAAGGACGTTTTTCAATGTCTATTCCGTTGCGTACACATTTGTTGCGATCCATTAAAGGATGCCCCAAAGCTTCAGCCTGCAGATGGAAAGATTGAGCAGCAATGGTAGGATAGATATAATCCGGATGATTATATGCGAATGTTGCCAGAGAACAATAAGCATCAATTTCTCCGATGGTTTCTATCCAGCGGGGGAGATCGGATGCATGGATTTCTTTCCACTTCTCGATTCGCATTACTTGGCGCAGCTCCCAGAATATCAGTCCGTTGAGTATCGTGCTTATTAGCAGATTACTTCGTTGATCGAGCGCGTTCATCAGTTTTGAAAGTTGGCGTACTGCTTGAGAAGCGGTTTGATTCTGGCTTGTAAGCTCCGCTTTTAACTTTTGCAGTATATGGCTTTGCATTTCTTTCTGTTCAGTGAGAAGAATCTGGTCGGCGTATGTCGAAAGAATTTGTAGCTTTTCCCCGTAGGTCGTTTGCAATTTAGTGATTCCTTTAGAGAAAATAGTGCTGAATAATACAAAGCTAACAAATACTCCTCCAGCTATATTAGCCGAGATAATACCTAAAATGGCTAAACCTATACATAAGAAATTAATGATCGTTACCGCTGTCGGGAGGATACGTAGAAGCGTTCGCTTCCGATAATAACTTGGACTGTTTGCCCATTCCTTGATTTCGGTGGTATCGGCAGGTTTTCCTTTATAGAGTAAGCCGAGTAAGCGGATTTGTTGACGATATTCTAAGTCTGTGGACAATTCATGTATAGCTTCCTGGCGATGTTCAATAGCTTCTTTGTTTTCCAGATGTGCATTGAACCAGTTTGCAAGATGCTGTTTGCCAATAGGCGTTGCAGTGCGGTTGATGTATTGGAAAAGAGAATGTTCACCAAATACGTCTAAATCAAGAGTGTAGAGATGAGATGGATTAACAAATTCTTTTCCGTCATCAAAATCAGAAAAGTCATATTGCATGGCACGTAGCTCCTGCTCATTGATTTCTATTTTCTTTTTCAGAAAATCTTTCCGGTAGAACCAGAAATTATGGCGTTTTACCAGCCAGATGAATAAGATAAAAGGCAGGATAGCAAAAGCAAAAAGACATAACCACCCATCAGGCCAAAAGATAATAGCATTTGCTACAGCTCCTACGAATAAGATCAGACGGAGGAGACTGATATAATAGATACGTTTCCGGGCATTCTGTAACTCCAGTTCTGTTTTCTGAATGATTTGCTGATATGTAGTAATGATCTGCTCTTGTTTTTCCATGACAAATTTAATTCTTTTCCACAAAGGTAATATAATTCATAACGGTCGGGATAAGAGCTTGTTTTTGTCGAGAGCAGATTTACTGTTTATTAACGGAAGATAGAAAGGAATAACAAGCTCATATTGCGACTTGCCTGGATAACGCCTTTGCTAGCTGTAAGGAATGGGTATATAAGTTCTGTTTCCGTTTAACGAAAGTAGGGGGTATTTCCTGATAGTAGTTTTTTTTCAATATTTCTTTTCTCATTCTTGCATTTATCCGCTAAAATTTATAACTTTCCACTCGAAAAGGCGTTAGACAGGAAAGGAGGATGCTTATGAAGAAAGGATGTATCTTATGTTTGCTGATAAGCGTGATTAGCCTTCCGTTAATTGCGCAGAATGTTATTTATTCCAACCTGAAAGAGTTGTTGGCTCAACATGGCGATACGACAGCCGTGTTGCGTATAGAAAAACGCTCCAGAAATCAGATTGTATTGACAGGAGGGGCTGATTACCGGATAACAGCCGGTGATGACGAGTCGATGTGCCGACGTTTGAAGAAGCGTTGTTTTGCTGTGCGTGACGAAAAAGGAGATTTATATTTGAATTGTCGTAAGTTGCGCTATAAAAAGTTACGCTTCGGAGCATGGTATGCCCCTGCCGTTCAGTTGGGGAAAAATATCTATTTTTGTGCCATGCCTTTAGGCTCGGTTATCGGAGGAAACTTTGTGGAAGAAGATGACGTAAAACTGGGAGGGAATATCGGTGATGCTCTTGCCGCTTCAAGCTTGGTTACGAAACGTGTCTGTTATGAGCTAAATGGTGAAACAGGAAAAGTCGATTTTCTGGGGAAGGATAAAATGCTTCAATTATTGAAGAATGATCCGGAACTGAAACAGGCATATTTGAATGATGATAGCCAGGAGGCGAAGCATACCTTTAAATATTTGTTGGAGTTGCGGAATAAGCAAAAAAAGTAACCTTGTCGATCTCTGTTGGCATAGCAGGGAAGGAGTGTATTCATATACAACCATGGTCATAGTGATATGATTAGGGGTGCGGATTATGTCAATAGCATAGAACTCATAGCTCTGATTTAATGGAAAAATCCGCTATCCATTTTAATAAAAGACCTATTAATCCGTTTGGATAAAAGGCCTGCATTTGTATCTGTATAAAAGCATAAGCGACTCTTGAGATGGCTTATATCTTATCATTCTATTAAATTGTAAACCTAATAATGCCTTTCTGATAATAAAACCGTCTTTTTTCTTGTCTTTTATCTTCTTTTTTTCTATATTGCGAAGAGTTATAAGACTGTATTGCTTACAGTTTGTAATCCTTAATTCTGTTTATTATGAGAATAACTCTTGGCAACACACTACCTCCTTATCCGGATTTTGTAGAAGGTATCCGGAGAGCTCCCGACCGTGGTTATACACTTACCCCGGCGCAGACAATCACAGCATTAAAAAACGCTTTGCGTTATATTCCCTCCGAGTGGCACGAGCAACTGGCTCCTGAATTTATGGAAGAACTACGCACTCGCGGGCGGATTTACGGATACCGTTTCCGTCCTGCCGGAGACTTGAAAGCAAAGCCGATTGATGAATATCAAGGACAATGTATTGAGGGCAAAGCCTTTCAGGTAATGATTGATAATAACCTTTGCTTCGATATCGCCTTATATCCCTATGAGCTTGTTACTTATGGTGAAACCGGGCAAGTCTGCCAAAATTGGATGCAATACCGACTGATCAAGCGATATCTGGAAGAACTTACCCAGGAACAGACACTGGTTATTGAATCCGGACATCCATTAGGGCTTTTCCGCTCCCGTCCCGATGCTCCCCGCGTTATAATTACCAATTCGATGATGATCGGGCAATTCGACAATCAACATGATTGGCATATTGCCGCCCAGATGGGAGTTGCCAATTACGGACAGATGACAGCCGGAGGCTGGATGTATATCGGCCCTCAAGGGATTGTTCATGGCACTTTCAACACCCTCCTGAATGCCGGACGATTGAAACTCGGTATTCCACAAGACCAAGATTTGCGGGGACACTTATTTATTTCTTCCGGTTTGGGAGGAATGAGTGGTGCACAACCTAAGGCAGCCGAAATAGCAGGAGCAGTCTCCATCATAGCCGAAGTAGATCGTTCACGCATTGAAACACGTTATCGCCAAGGATGGGTGGGGCATGTGACTGCAGATATAACAGAAGCATACCGGATGGCAGCTGAAGCAATGCGACGCCGTGAACCTTGTTCCATTGCCTATCATGGAAATATAGTAGACCTACTCGAATATGCCGAGCGAGAAAAGATTCTGATCGAACTATTATCCGATCAAACCTCCTGTCACGCCGTTTACGAAGGTGGATACTGCCCTGCCGGACTGACTTTCGAGGAACGCACACGACTTCTTCACGAATCGCCGGAGCAATTCCGTCACTTGGTAGACATATCTCTACGCCGTCATTTCGAAGTTATCAAGAAACTGGTAGCCCGCGGAACTTATTTCTTTGATTATGGAAACTCCTTCATGAAAGCCATATACGATGCCGGAGTAAAAGAAATCTCTCGTAATGGCGTTGATGAAAAAGACGGATTTATCTGGCCGAGCTATGTCGAAGATATTATGGGGCCCCAACTTTTTGATTACGGCTACGGTCCGTTCAGGTGGGTCTGTTTGAGTGGTAAACACGAAGATCTGATAAAAACAGACCGCGCGGCTATGGAATGTATCGACGTCCATCGGCGTGGTCAGGATCTGGACAACTACAATTGGATACGGGATGCAGAAAAGAATCAACTCGTGGTGGGTACACAGGCACGTATTCTTTATCAGGATGCAGTTGGAAGAATGAAGATAGCCCTCCGTTTCAATGAGATGGTTCGCCGGGGTGAAGTAGGACCTATTATGCTGGGACGAGACCACCACGATGTAAGCGGTACGGATTCTCCTTTCCGGGAGACGTCGAATATCAAAGACGGAAGTAATGTGATGGCAGATATGGCTGTACAATGCTTTGCCGGAAATTGTGCCCGTGGAATGAGTCTGGTAGCTTTGCACAATGGAGGCGGAGTCGGTATCGGCAAAGCAATCAATGGCGGTTTTGGTATGGTATGCGACGGTAGCGAACGGGTAGATGAAATACTTCGTTCGGCAATGCTTTGGGACGTGATGGGAGGAGTAGCCCGCCGTTCATGGGCGCGTAATCCGCATGCGATGGAAACGAGTGAAGCATTTAATGAGTCCCATGCAGGAGATTATCAGATAACAATGCCTTATGTGGCGGACGAAGAATTAATAAAGAAGATAGTTCCATATATTGTGGGAAAGTAGTCTCACAATATAAGAGAAAACATTCCCATAAAATGAGGGAATAAATTCCCATAATATATGGAACAGTTTAAACATGCAGTTATTTTGGATAAACCAAGTAGTTATTTGATGTAAAACATATAGTTATTCAGTAAAGTATAACCTCTATAATAATAGATATTTGATATGAGTTGGAATAAGATTATTGAGTGCGTCCCCAATTTTAGTGAGGGACGTGATTTAGAGAAAATAGATCAGATAGTAGCCCCTTTCCGTGGTAAAGCTGGAGTAAAACTGCTTGATTATAGTAATGATGAAGACCATAACCGTCTGGTTGTCACACTTGTGGGAGAGCCGGAAGCACTGTGTGAAGCAGTAGTTGAAGCCGTTGGTGTAGCTGTCCGTTTGATCGACCTGAATCAGCACACCGGGCAACATCCTCGTATGGGAGCGGTAGATGTAATTCCTTTCATCCCGATTAAGAACACCAGTATGGAAGAAGCCATCGAGCTTTCTAAAAAAGTGGCTGCGAAAGTTGCGGAGCTATCTAATCTTCCCGTCTTTCTGTATGAAAAGTCCGCTACTGCACCACACCGGGAAAATCTCGCTTCCGTTCGTAAAGGCGAATTTGAAGGAATGGCCGAAAAGATCAAACTGCCCGAATGGCAACCTGACTTCGGACCTGCTGAACGACATCCGACCGCAGGTACCGTAGCAATCGGAGCCCGTATGCCACTCGTAGCCTACAATGTCAATCTAAGTACAGATAATCTGGAGATAGCCACTAAGATAGCGAAAAATATCCGCCATATCAATGGAGGCCTCCGTTATGTAAAAGCAATGGGAGTGGAGCTGAAAGAGCGAAACATCACCCAAGTGTCCATTAACATGACCGACTATACCCGTACCGCACTTTACCGTGCCTTCGAACTGGTACGTATCGAGGCCCGTCGTTACGGTGTTACGATTGTAGGTAGCGAAATAATCGGCCTTGTACCGATGGAAGCTCTGATTGATACCGCTTCCTACTATCTCGGACTCGAAAACTTTTCCATGCAGCAAGTTCTCGAAGCTCGTATCATGGAATAGACAATAAGAAAATAGAATGAATCACAATTGCTTTATAGTAAACATCATTCTAAAAAAACGTGTAATTCATATTGCCATTTATTATATGAACTAATTATGATGAACTATTTATGAGTGAAAACCTAATCATATTTAACGCCCGTATCGTAACCCCCATCGGCTTTTCCGCCCGTAAAGGAGAGGAAATGTCCCAACTGCAAATCATAGAAAACGGAACCGTGGAAGTGACCAAAGGAATCATTACCTACGTTGGTGAAAACCGTGGCGAAGACCGGGATGGTTACTACCAGCACTACTGGCATTATAACGCTCGCGGACATTGCCTTTTGCCCGGTTTCGTCGATTCCCATACCCATTTTGTATTTGGCGGAGAACGTTCCGAAGAATTTTCCTGGCGTCTGAAAGGCGAAAGCTATATGTCAATCATGGAGCGGGGAGGGGGAATTGCAAGTACCGTAAAAGCCACCCGGCAAATGAACTACCTGCAACTTCGTTCAGCCGCCGAAAGCTTCCTGAAGAAGATGAGCACTATGGGAGTAACCACCGTAGAAGGTAAAAGTGGCTACGGTCTGGATCGGGACACAGAATTACTACAACTAAAAGTAATGCGCAGCCTGGATAACGCCGAGCATAAACGCGTCGATATAGTCTCCACTTTCCTCGGCGCCCACGCCCTTCCCGAAGAATATGCAGGGAGAAGCGACGAATACATCGATTTCCTGATTCGTGAAATGCTTCCCCTTATCCATTCCGGTAAGTGGGCAGAATGTTGTGATGTCTTTTGCGAACAAGGCGTTTTCTCTGTCGAACAATCCCGTCGCCTGCTTCAGGCAGCCAAAGAGCACGGTTTCCTGTTGAAACTTCATGCCGACGAAATCGTCTCTCTCGGCGGTGCCGAACTGGCCGCCGAACTCGGAGCACTGTCTGCCGACCATCTCCTGCACGCTTCCGATGCCGGCATCCGTGCAATGGCCGATGCCGGAGTAGTAGCTACGCTGTTACCTCTGACAGCTTTCGCCTTGAAAGAACCCTATGCGCGAGGTCGTGAAATGATTGACGCCGGTTGTGCTGTGGCACTTGCCACCGACCTGAATCCCGGTAGTTGTTTCTCCGGTTCCATCCCGCTGACCATTGCTCTGGCCTGTATCTATATGCAAATGAGCATCGAAGAAACCATCACCGCTCTCACCCTGAACGGAGCCGCCGCTCTTCAACGAGCCGACCGGATTGGAAGCATTGAAGTAGGCAAACAAGGCGATTTCATCATCCTCAATTCCGACAACTATCATATTCTACCTTACTATATAGGCATGAATTGCGTAATCATGACTATTAAAGGCGGCATACTTTATCCCGTCACTTAATAGTTGAAAAACTCTCATTCATTAATCACTTAAAAAAATAGAATACCATGTTAGCAGATTTAACCGTAAAAGATTTCTTAGATAAAGTAGCTTGCAGTGACCCTGTGCCCGGCGGTGGTAGTATTGCCGCTTTGAATGGAGCGCTGGCTTCCTCCCTTTCCACGATGGTGGCACGGCTGACCGTAGGAAAAAAAGGATACGAAGTCAGTGAAGAAGTAATGCAGCACGCACAAACCATCACCCTCCGTTTGCTGGACGAATTTATGGCACTTATTGACAAAGATTCGGCTGCCTACAACGAAGTATTTGCCTGTTTTAAACTACCAAAAACAACCGACGAAGAGAAAGCCGCCCGAAGTACCGCTATCCAGAAGGCAACCAAACAAGCCGCCCTCGTTCCGTTGGAAGTAGCCCGCAAAGCACTGGATATGATGTCCATTATAGCCGATGTTGCCCGCCTCGGCAACCGGAATGCCATCACAGATGCCTGTGTAGCAATGATGTCCGCCCGTACCGCCGTATTGGGAGCCTTGCTGAATGTCCGTATCAACCTCGGTTCGCTCAAAGACAGAGATTTTGTCCTCCAACTGCAAACCGAAGCCGATGCCATCGAGCAAACCGCTTGCCAGAAAGAAAAAGAATTGTTGGATGCCGTAAATCAAGACCTGCGCGTATGAGTAAGAATGTATACCATATCGGTTCCGGAGCACTGACCTTCGAAATCATCGAACGGATTATAAACGAAAACCTGAAACTCGAACTAGCTCCCGAAGCCAAGTTGCGCATCCAGAAATGTCGCGACTACCTCGACCAAAAAATAGCTTCTTCCGAAGAACCGTTATACGGCATAACAACAGGTTTCGGCTCTCTATGCACTAAAAATATATCTCCCGATGAACTGGGGACCCTTCAAGAAAACCTGATAAAAAGCCATGCTTGCAGCGTAGGCGAAGAAATTCGCCCTGTCATCATCAAACTGATGATGCTTCTCAAAGCCCATGCCCTTTCATTAGGACATAGCGGCGTACAAGTTATCACCGTGCAGCGCATCCTCGATTTCTTCAATAATGACGTCATGCCTATCGTCTACGACCGCGGTTCCCTTGGAGCCTCCGGCGACCTGGCACCGCTCGCCAATCTTTTCCTTCCTCTGATAGGTGTCGGTGATGTCTACTATAAAGGAAAAAAGTGCGAAGCCATCAGCGTACTCGACGAATTTGGCTGGGAACCGGTCAAACTAATGAGCAAAGAAGGACTAGCCCTGCTGAACGGTACCCAATTTATGAGTGCCAACGGTGTGTTCGCTATGCTCAAAGCCTTTCGCCTCTCGAAAAAAGCCGACCTGATAGCCGCACTTTCCCTCGAAGCCTTTGACGGCCGTATCGACCCGTTTATGGACTGCATCCAGCAAATCCGCCCCCATCAGGGACAGATTGAGACAGGCGAAGCCTTCCGCAAACTACTGTCAGGCAGCGAACTAATCGAACGCCACAAGGAACACGTGCAAGATCCCTATTCTTTCCGTTGTATCCCGCAAGTACATGGCGCTACCAAAGATGCCATCCGCTACGTTGCCTCCGTACTGCTGACCGAAATCAATTCCGTCACGGACAACCCCACCATCTTCCCCGATGAAGACAGGATCATCTCCGGCGGAAACTTTCACGGGCAACCGCTTGCCATCTCTTATGATTTCCTTGCCATCGCTCTGGCCGAATTGGGAAATATCTCCGAACGCCGTGTCTCCCAACTGATTATGGGTCTCCGTGGGCTACCTGAATTTCTCGTAGCCAACCCCGGTTTGAACTCCGGCTTCATGATTCCGCAGTATGCCGCCGCCTCCATGGTCAGCCAGAATAAAATGTACTGCTATGCAGCTTCGAGCGATTCCATCGTCTCTTCCAACGGACAGGAAGACCATGTAAGCATGGGTGCCAATGCCGCAACCAAACTCTATAAAGTGATGGACAACCTGGAACATATCCTTGCCATCGAACTGATGAACGCCGCACAAGGCATCGACTTCCGCCGCCCGCAGAAAACCTCTCCCGTTCTTGAGCGTTTCCTCCATGCCTATCGGAAAGAAGTACCTTTTGTAAAAGATGACATCGTGATGTACAAGGAAATACATAAAACAGTCGCCTTCCTGAAGAGGACACAGATTGAATACTGACAATAAATTGATCCTTTTTCGCTTTTCGTTAATAATGGTGACTGTTATTGCCGGGTAAGTGTCGATTCTTATCGATATTTATCCGGCATTTATTGCCGGCCATCTCTTCTATTAGCGATAAAACTTTACTTCCTATATTCCTCCCTTTTACCTTTCCTCTGTGTTTGTTCCAAATTTCCTATTAACACTTGTTTTCATTTTACTCTATTGAATGATAATAAATCCCAAATGGACTATAAATAGATGGAAACTTAATTTGTTAATTGAGTTTTCTGTATATCTTTGTTCCGTTTTTCCTTTGGAAATGAAGAGAAAACGAAAACTGCATTTTAATAAAATAGAAAAACGGATGATGACAGAGCATGGAAAAGACGCTTCCCAACGGGTAGAGTTAAGAGAACGGATCATAACGGCAGCAACAGAAGCTTTTACTTCAAAAGGCATCAAGAGTATTACGATGGATGACATTGCGGCAGCATTAGGAATTTCCAAACGTACGCTCTACGAAGTCTTTTCGGATAAAGAATCGTTGTTGAAAGAATGCATACTGAAGGCACAGGCAGACAGAGACAAGTATTTGCAGAAAGTCTTTGAACAGTCGCACAATGTGTTGGAAGTGATACTTGCAGTTTTTCAGAAAAGCATTGAGATGTTTCATCAGACGAACAAACGCTTTTTTGAAGACATTAAGAAATATCCCAAAGTATATGAGATGATGAAGAACCGGCAGGACAGCGATTCGATGAAAACCATGTCCTTCTTCAAAACAGGAGTAGAGCAGGGCATCTTTCGTCCGGATGTGAACTTCTCCATCGTCAATTTGCTGGTACGTGAGCAATTTGACGTGCTTTTGAATACAGACATCTGCAACGAATATCCTTTCATTGAAGTGTACGAGTCCATCATGTTTACTTATATACGCGGTATCTCCACCGAAAAAGGAGCAAGGGTACTGGAAGACTTTATACAAGAATATCGCAAGAACCGCATCGAATACTAGAGCAAAAGTGAGGTTCTATTGACAAACAAGTAAGATTAAATTAGAAATTCAGTTTATGAACAAGATGAAAAGATTGACAGGTCGGAAGATTCTTCTGGTAGCTGTGGCACTCTGTGCATTTGGTTTTGCAAAGGCACAGGACACGCAGATGGAGAAGAATACACTAACCTTAACCTTAGACAAAGCCTTGGAAATTGCATTGGATGAGAATCCGACAATGAAAGTGGCAGCAGAAGAGATCGCCTTAAAAAAAGTTGCCAGCAAGGAAGCCTGGCAGAGTCTGTTGCCGGAGGCTAGCATTGCCGGTTCCTTAGACCATACGATTAAAGCGGCTGAAATGAAATTGAACGATATGTCGTTCAAGATGGGGCAAGACGGAACGAATACCGCCAATGCCGGGTTGAGCATTAACCTGCCACTTTTTGTGCCGGGTGTTTACCGGGCTATGTCGATGACAAAGACGGATATTGAACTGGCAGTAGAGAAGTCACGTGCTTCCAAACTGGATCTGGTGAATCAGGTAAGCAAGGCTTATTATCAGTTGATGCTTGCGCAGGATAGCTATGAAGTGCTTCAGGGCAGCTATAAACTGGCAGAAGATAATTACAATGTAGTGAATGCCAAATATCAGCAGGGAACTGTGAGCGAATATGACAAGATCAGTGCGGAAGTACAGATGCGCAGCATTAAACCGAACCTGATCGCGGCAGCCAATGCGGTGACTTTGGCTAAGTTGCAGTTAAAAGTTCTGATGGGCATCACTGCCGATGTGGAGATAAAGATTAATGATAATCTGACCAACTATGAGACAACCATGTTTGTCAATCAGTTGAAAGAAGAGAATGTAAATCTGAACAACAATACCACCATGAAGCAGTTGGACTTGAACATGAAGTTGCTTGAAAAGAATGTAAAGTCTTTAAAGACGAACTTCATGCCGACTCTTTCCATGAGCTTCTCCTATCAGTATCAGTCATTGTATAATCCGAATATCAATTTCTTCGATTATAACTGGAGCAACAGTTCCAGCCTGATGTTCAATATCAGCATACCTTTATATAAGGCAAGCAACTTTACGAAAGTAAAATCTGCCCGTATACAGATGCGCCAGCTCGATTGGAACCGTATCGATACGGAAAGACAGTTGAATATGCAGATTGTCAGTTGTCGCAATAATATGAGTGCCAGCACAGAGCAGGTAGTCAGCAACAAGGAAAATGTGATGCAGGCAAAGAAAGCGGTGGTGATTGCCGAAAAACGTTATGATGTGGGTAAGGGCACGGTGCTCGAACTGAACAGTTCGCAAGTGTCACTGACACAGGCGCAACTCACCTACAATCAGTCCATATACGATTACCTGGTTGCTAAGGCAGACCTCGATCAGGTGCTGGGAAAAGAATAAAGATAGACAACTAAAAAATTACAAGTAAGGAATATGAAAAGAAGTATCCAATTGGTAGCCCTGCTGTTAACTGTGTTTATGGGCTCATGTACAGGTGGAAAAGACAAAGCTGCTGCGGAACATGCCGACGCAAAGCCCATTGTGAAGCTGGCAGACGTAAAAGCCCGTCCCGTAGATCAGATACAGGATTACACAGCAACGGTGGAAGCAGAAGTAAAGAATAATATTGCACCTTCGTCTCCCGTGCGTATCGACCAGATTTTTGTGGAAGTGGGCGACCGTGTGTCCAAAGGACAGAAACTTGTGCAGATGGATGCGGCCAACCTGAAACAGGCGAAGCTGCAACTTGACAATCAGGAAATAGAATTCAACCGTATCGACGAACTATATAAAGTGGGCGGTGCGTCCAAATCTGAATGGGATGCTTCGAAGATGCAACTCGATGTGAAGAAAACCGCTTATAAGAATTTGCAGGAGAATACCTCTTTGCTAAGCCCCATCAATGGTGTGGTAACTGCACGCAACTATGATAACGGCGATATGTACAGCGGTGGAGAACCGGTCTTGGTAGTAGAACAGATCACTCCCGTGAAACTCCTGATCAATGTGTCCGAAACCTACTTTACGAAAGTGAAGAAAGGTACCCCCGTCAACGTGAAACTCGATGTATATGGAGATGAAGTATTTACAGGAACCATCAATCTGGTTTATCCGACTATAGATGCCACTACCCGTACATTTCAGGTAGAGATCAGACTGGACAATAAAGACCAGCGCGTACGTCCGGGAATGTTTGCCCGTGCCACATTAAATTTCGGAACGGCAGAAAATGTAGTTGTTCCCGATTTGGCAATTGTTAAACAGGCAGGTTCAGGCGACCGTTATGTATTCGTTTATCAAGACGGCAAGGTGTCTTATAATAAAGTCGAATTGGGTAGACGCATGGGTGCGGAGTACGAGTTGAAATCCGGTGTGCCTGATAATTCGCAGGTTGTAGTTGCCGGACAGTCACGTTTGGTGAACGGTATGGAAGTAGAGGTGGAAGCCTCTTCCAAATAGAAGGTGTAAAATTCCTTTCGCCTAATGCTTTTATTAATTAACCAGATTTATAAAACAACATGAGTTTATACGAAGGTGCGGTTAAGAAACCGATTATGACCTCCCTCTGCTTTCTGGCAGTCGTGATTTTTGGTCTTTTCTCTTTGTCCAAGTTGCCTATTGACTTGTATCCGGACATTGACACGAATACAATCATGGTGATGACCGCTTATCCCGGCGCAAGTGCCTCGGATATAGAAAATAATGTGACTCGCCCACTCGAAAATACGTTGAACGCGGTGAGCAACCTGAAACATATTACCTCCCGTTCTTCCGAGAATATGTCACTGATTACATTGGAGTTCGAGTTTGGTAACGATATTGACGTGCTGACCAATGATGTGCGCGATAAACTCGACATGGTAAGTTCGCAGCTTCCCGATGATGTCGAGAATCCGATCATCTTTAAGTTTAGTACGGACATGATTCCGATCGTGTTGCTTTCCGTACAGGCCAATGAAAGCCAGTCGGCACTTTATAAGATATTGGACGACCGTGTGGTAAATCCGCTGGCACGTATTCCGGGAGTCGGAACGGTGTCTATCAGCGGTGCGCCGCAGCGTGAGATTCAGGTATATTGCGACCCTAACAAACTGGAAGCCTATCATCTGACTATCGAAACAATCAGTTCCATTATCGGAGCCGAGAACAAGAATATTCCCGGTGGTAACTTCGATATTGGTAGTGAAACCTATGCGCTGCGTGTAGAAGGTGAGTTTGATGATTCCCGCCAGCTGGAAGATGTAGTGGTGGGTACATACAATGGGGCGAATGTCTTTCTGCGTGATGTAGCCCGTATTGTTGATACCGTGGAAGAACGTGCACAGGAAACCTATAATAATGGGGTGCAAGGTGCTATGATTGTAGTTCAGAAACAGTCGGGAGCCAATTCGGTAGAAATCTCCAAGAAAGTGGCCGACGCGCTGCCGAGGCTTCAGAAGAACCTGCCGAGCGATGTGAAGATTGGTGTCATTGTCGATACTTCGGACAACATTTTGAACACCATCGACAGTTTGACGGAGACCGTTGCTTATGCCTTGCTCTTCGTTGTCATCGTCGTGTTCCTCTTTCTGGGACGTTGGCGTGCGACGCTGATTATCTGTATCACCATTCCGCTTTCATTGATTGCCTCGTTCATCTATCTGGCGGTTAGTGGAAATACAATTAATATCATTTCGCTTTCGTCACTTTCTATCGCTATCGGTATGGTGGTGGATGATGCGATTGTGGTACTTGAAAATGTAACGACCCATATCGAGCGTGGTTCCGATCCGAAACAGGCAGCCGTGCACGGAACGAATGAGGTGGCAATCTCTGTAATCGCTTCTACACTGACCATGATTGCCGTGTTCTTCCCGTTGACGATGGTAAGCGGTATGTCCGGTGTACTTTTCAAACAGTTGGGTTGGATGATGTGTGCTATCATGTTTATTTCTACGGTCGCCGCACTATCCTTGACTCCGATGCTCTGTTCCCAGTTGCTTCGTTTGCAGAAGAAGCCGTCGAAGATGTTCAAGCTCTTCTTTACTCCGATTGAGAAAGCGCTCGACGGACTCGATACCTGGTACGCGAAAATGTTGAACTGGGCTGTACGTCACCGTCCGATTGTGATTGTGGGATGTATCGTTTTCTTCGTTATCAGTTTGTTGTGTGCAAAGGGGATTGGTACAGAGTTTTTCCCGGCACAGGATAATGCCCGTATTGCCGTACAGTTGGAACTCCCGATCGGTACACGAAAAGAGATAGCGCAGGAACTTTCAGAAAAGTTGACTAACCAATGGCTGACGAAGTATAAGGACATTATGAAAGTTTGTAACTATACGGTTGGTCAGGCTGACTCCGACAACACTTGGGCATCCATGCAGGACAACGGTTCGCATATTATCTCTTTCAACATCAGTTTGGTAGACCCGGGTGATCGTAACATTTCTTTGGAAACAGTCTGTGATGAGATGCGTGAAGATTTGAAAGCCTACCCTGAATTCAGTAAGGCACAAGTAATCCTTGGAGGTAGTAACACAGGTATGTCCGCTCAGGCAAGTGCTGACTTTGAGGTTTACGGATACGATATGACAATGACCGATAGCGTGGCAGCCCGCCTGAAACGTGAACTGCTGAAAGTGAAAGGAGTGACTGAGGTAAATATCAGCCGTAGTGACTATCAGCCTGAATATCAGGTAGACTTCGACCGTGAGAAACTGGCGATGCATGGCTTGAATCTTTCGACTGCCGGTAACTACCTGCGTAATCGTGTCAATGGTGCGGTAGCATCTAAATATCGTGAAGACGGAGATGAATATGATATTAAAGTGCGTTACGCACCCGAATTCCGTACAAGTCTGGAAAGTCTGGAAAATATCCTCATTTATAATGCGCAAGGACAATCCGTTCGTGTGAAAGATGTCGGAAAGGTAGTCGAACGTTTTGCACCTCCTACCATCGAACGTAAAGACCGTGAACGTATCGTGACCGTTTCCGCCGTAATCTCCGGAGCTCCGCTGGGCGACGTGGTGGCTGCCGGAAATAAGGTGATAGATAAAATGGATCTTCCGGGAGAAGTCACTATCCAGATTTCCGGTTCGTACGAAGACCAGCAGGATTCGTTCCGCGATTTGGGAACACTTGCCATCCTGATTGTCATTCTCGTATTTATCGTGATGGCAGCACAGTTCGAGTCACTGACTTATCCGTTCATTATCATGTTCTCACTGCCGTTTGCGTTTAGTGGTGTTTTGATGGCATTGTTCTTTACGAACAGCACATTGAGCGTCATGAGTTTGTTGGGAGGTATCATGTTGATTGGTATTGTGGTGAAGAACGGTATTGTGCTTATCGACTACATCACCCTTTGCCGGGAACGTGGACTTGCAGTGTTGAACTCTGTGGTAACAGCTGGTAAGAGCCGTCTTCGTCCGGTATTAATGACTACTGCCACTACCGTGCTCGGTATGATTCCGATGGCTATCGGTGGCGGTCAGGGTTCTGAAATGTGGAGTCCGATGGCGATTGCCGTCATCGGTGGTCTGACAGTATCTACTGTGTTGACATTGATTTTGATTCCTACTTTATATTGCGTATTTGCAGGAACGGGTATCAAGAACCAGCGTCGCAAACTTCGCCGTAAACGTGATTTGGATGTTTACTTCCAGGAGAATAAAGACAGCATTATTAAGAAATAACAAAAAAAGAAATATGAAATCAGTATTGATAACATTCGACCAGGCTTATTACGAACGAATCATGGCGTTACTCGACCGTTTGGGATGTCGTGGTTTTACCTACCTCGAAAAAGTACAGGGGCGTGGTTCGAAGACAGGTGATCCGCATTTCGGAAGCCATGCCTGGCCAAGTATGTGTTCGGCTATCCTGACGGTAGTAGATGATAGCAAAGTCGATCCGCTGCTGGACACCTTGCATAAGATGGATTTACAGACGGAGCAATTAGGCCTGCGCGCATTTGTGTGGAACATTGAACGGACCATTTAAGAACGATCCGGTAGATAGATAAAAAGGAAAGGGGAATCTAATAAATAATGTAGATTCTCCTTTCTTTTTGTGGCTTTTATCTATCTTTGCGGTCGTTTTGGATTTTAGGAACATGATGGAGATAATAAAGAATTATTTGAAATATTCGTTGTGGTTTGTACTGATTGTATTTGCAGCCTTACTCGGGCTTCATTGGCTTCCGGTATTGACTATTGACGGACACACGATGAGGCGTGTAGACCTTTTGAGCGATCTTCGTTACCCCGAATCGGAGACTGCTGCAGCTGATTCGGACAGCATCCCTTTGCCTCCTGTTGTAAAACCGGCTTTTGTGGATACCTGCCGTGCGGGCATGACTTGCATAGAAGATTACAGTGATTCCACCCTCCGGGGAATGGCTCCTTTCTATGAAGCACTCGACCGTGTCTCTTCCGCTGACTCCGCTGACAAACAGGTACGCATTGCCGTATTCGGAGACTCTTTTATCGAAGCGGATATATTTACGGCCGACTTGCGCGAAATGCTTCAGAAACAATTCGGCGGTTGCGGTGTAGGTTTTGTCACCATCACTTCCATGACCAGCGGTTATCGTCCTACGGTGCGGCATACATTTGGCGGATGGTCCAGCCATGCGGTAACAGACAGCGTGTATTTCGACAAGAAGAAACAAGGAATTTCCGGACACTATTTCGTCCCCCGAAACGGAGCTTATGTAGAACTGCGCGGACAAAATAAATATGCCTCCCTGCTCGATACTTGTCAGCGTGCCTCCATCTTCTTTTATAATAAAGATTCTGTTCTTCTTTCTGCCCGTGTGAACAAAGGAGAAAACAAGAATTACTCTTTAGCTCCTTCCGATGGATTACAGCAAATTCAGGTGGACGGACACATCGGTTCTATCCGTTGGACAGTAGATCGTGCGGACTCTACCCTGTTCTATGGCTTGGCAATGGATGGAAAGAAAGGAATCATTCTCGATAACTTCTCGTTGCGTGGCAGTTCCGGTCTTTCCCTGCGTGGTATTCCGGTACAAATGCTGAAGCAGTTTAACCGCCAACGTCCTTATGATCTGATTATCCTCGAATATGGCTTGAATGTAGCTACCGAACGGGGGCGCAATTATGATAATTACCAGAAAGGATTGATTACTGCTATCGAGCATCTGAAAGAATGTTTCCCACAAGCGGGAATCCTGTTGTTGAGCGTCGGTGACCGTGATTATAAAAACGAAAACGGTGAACTCCGCACTATGCCCGGTGTCAAGAATCTGATTCGTTATCAGCAGAACATAGCTGCCGAAAGCGGCATTGCATTCTGGAATATGTTTGATGCAATGGGTGGAGACGGCAGTATGGCAAAACTCGTCCACGCCAAACCTTCTATGGCAAACTATGATTATACGCATATAAACTTCCGTGGCGGTAAACATTTGGCAGGATTGCTTTATGAAACCATGATCTATGGTAAGGAACAATACGACAGGAGGCGTGCTTATGAGAAGGAGTAATCTGCTGTTCATCTTTGTTCTTATTTTCTCCGGTCTGTTAAGTAGCCCTTGTTTTCTTACAGAAACAATTGCGCAAGACCGTATGCCTGTATGCCCTCCATTGGGAAAGACTGCAAAGCGGATAAAGCCTTTACGGGAAATGAATTGGGCGAATGATACGATCAACGTACAAATAGCCTTCCCTGCAGCTTTTCGCGAAACCGGACGGAATGAGATTATTGACAGCATTACTCTGTTGGCTCCCGTCTTTGAACATCTCCGCCAGGTACGTGCCGGACTCTCCGAAGATACAGTCCGCATCGTTCATATTGGCGATAGCCACGTGCGTGGACATATCTATCCTCAAACCACCGGTGCCCGTTTGACAGAAACCTTTGGCGCCATTTCTTATATTGATAAAGGCGTCAACGGAGCTACTTGCCTAACATTTACCCATCCGGATCGTATTGCCGAAATTGTTGCCTTGAAACCCGAATTGCTGATTCTCTCTTTCGGAACCAATGAAAGCCATAACCGGCGTTATAATATAAATGTGCACTACAATCAGATGGATGAACTTGTGAAACTGTTGCGCGACAGTCTTCCTAATATCCCTATTCTTCTGACTACCCCTCCCGGTTCCTATGAAAGTTTCCGGCAACGGAGGCGTAGACGCACGTATGCCATCAATCCCCGTACGGCAACAGCAGCGGAAACCATCCGCCGTTATGCAAAAGACCATCGCCTGCTCGTGTGGGATATGTACGATGTAGTCGGAGGGAAGCGTCGTGCCTGCACCAACTGGACAGAGGCAAACCTGATGCGTCCCGATCATGTACATTATTTACCTGAAGGATACATCCTGCAAGGAAATTTATTATACCAAGCACTTATACAAGCATATAATGACTATGTTTCCCATTGATATAGATTTCAGTAGACTAAAAGAGGTACTTACCTACGATCCGCAAGCCCCGATGATATTCAGCAGCGGTATCTTCCTTTGGCTGTTCGCTGCTTTCATGGTGGTGTATGTGTTGTTACAACGTAAATACACTGCCCGTATCTTGTTTGTCACCCTCTTTTCCTATTATTTCTACTACAAGAGTAGCGGCACATATTTCTTTCTGCTTGCTATAGTCACCGTTGCCGACTTCTTTCTTGCACAGCTAATGGACCGTGCAGAGGGGTATTGGAAACGTAAAGGATTAGTCGCTTTGAGTCTGAGTGTCAATCTGGGACTTCTTGTCTATTTCAAATATACCAATTTCCTCGGTGGAGTGATAGCGTCATTGATGGGAGGAGAGTTTACCGCTCTTGATATATTCCTGCCGGTCGGTATCTCCTTCTTCACTTTCCAGTCGTTAAGCTACACCATCGACGTTTACCGGAGAGATATAAAGCCTTTGACCAATCTTCTGGATTATGCTTTTTACGTATCTTTCTTTCCCCAGTTGGTAGCGGGACCTATCGTGCGTGCCCGCGACTTTATCCCGCAAATCCGGAAACCTCTCTTTGTTTCGCAGGAGATGTTCGGCCGCGGAATCTTTCTGATCGTATCCGGTCTTTTCAAGAAAGCCATTATCTCCGATTATATCAGCATCAACTTTGTAGAACGTATTTTTGATAATCCTACTCTCTATTCGGGGGTTGAGAATCTGATGGGAGTGTATGGTTATGCTTTACAGATTTACTGCGACTTTTCCGGATATAGTGACATGGCTATCGGTATCGCTTTATTGTTGGGCTTTCATTTCAATCTCAACTTTAATTCTCCTTATAAGTCTGCCTCCATTACCGAATTCTGGCGTCGTTGGCACATCTCTTTGTCCAGTTGGCTGCGGGATTATCTGTATATCTCTTTAGGAGGAAACCGGAAAGGCAAGTTCCGGCAATATCTGAATCTTATCATTACCATGTTTCTGGGTGGATTGTGGCATGGTGCATCTTGGAACTTCGTTCTTTGGGGAACTTTCCACGGTGTTGCTTTAGCATTGCATAAAATGTGGATGACTATCACCGGGCGTAAGAAAGGAGAACAAAGTTATGGTTGGCGGCGTGTGTTCGGAGTGATTATTACTTTTCATTTTGTCTGCTTCTGCTGGATTTTCTTCCGTAATGCCGATTTTCAGAACTCAATGGATATGCTGGGACAGATATTCACTACTTTCCGTCCGCAACTGTTCCCACAGTTACTTGAAGGATATTGGAAAGTATTCGCATTAATGTTGCTCGGCTTCCTGCTTCATTTTGCTCCCGATAGTTGGGAAAATGCAGCTTGCCGGGGAGTGATCCGTTTACCGTTCGTAGGAAAAGCAGTATTGATGGTAGCTTTGATTTACCTTGTTATTCAGATGAAGAGTTCGGAGATTCAGCCGTTTATTTATTTCCAGTTCTAAAGCATGAAACAAAAAACTTCCTCCAGATGAGTGGATTGGTTAATGTAGGATAAATGAGTCATTTTATTGATTAGTAGGGATACTATCTGGCATATTTTTTCTTTCTTTGTAAAAGAAAAAAAGAAATCATTAATCATATGGATAATTCATTCATTTATCAACCGACAACCGACCGTTATGACCGTATGCTGTATAAATATTGCGGCAAGAGCGGCTTACAGTTACCTTTTATTTCTTTGGGATTGTGGCACAACTTCGGTAGTGTGGACGACTTCACCGTGGCAACCGATATGATAAAGTATGCTTTCGACCACGGTATCACTCATTTCGATTTGGCAAATAACTACGGTCCTACTCCTGGAAGTGCGGAAACCAATTTCGGACGGATTTTGAAAGAGAATTTCCGGGGGTATCGGGATGAGATGATTATCTCTTCCAAAGCCGGACATGAAATGTGGGAGGGGCCTTATGGCGGCAATAGTTCCCGTAAAAATCTGATGGCAAGTATCGACCAAAGTCTCCGGCGCACGGGATTGGAGTATTTTGATATTTTTTATAGCCATCGTTATGACGGGATAACCCCGGTAGAAGAAACCATCCAGACATTGATTGATATTGTGAAACAAGGCAAAGCCCTCTATATCGGAATATCCAAATATCCCCCTGAACAAGCACGGATAGCTTATGAAATGATGGCGAAAGCAGGTGTACCTTGTCTTATCAGTCAATATCGTTACAGTATGTTCGACCGTGAAGTGGAAGCCGAAATCCTTCCATTGGCTGCAGAATTCGGCTCCGGATTTATCGCCTTTTCACCGTTGGCGCAAGGCTTGCTGACGGACAAATATCTGAACGGTATCCCCGAAGGTTCCCGAGCCGCACGCTCTTCCGGTTTCCTTCAGCGTTCGCAAGTCACTCCTGAAAAGATAGAAACTGCCCGACAGTTAAATGAAATGGCCCGTCTTCGTGGACAGACCTTGGCGGAAATGGCATTGGCATGGGTGCTGAGAGATGAAAGAATGACATCGGTGATAGTGGGGGCAAGTTCCGTGAATCAGTTGGCGGACAATCTTAAAGCTTTGGAACATTTAGACTTTACAGTTGAAGAACTGACAGCGATTGAACAGGTCTTGTTAAACATAGCTTAAAAAAATATTGGTCCGACTACGTATTTAGCCAAATATCTGTGTCTTTATTATCAGAACAACCTGAAAATACCATGCACAGAATTTTGTTAATTACTGTATTGTATAGCGTATTAACTGTACAAGCTCTAGCAAACGAACCTTTAAAAGGTTTTACTTATGCATCAGCACCTGCTCCAAATGGAAACGAATGGGAATCTCCCGAACAACTGTCATTGAACAAGGAGCAGCCACATGCTTATTTCTTTTCCTTTTCCAATCTTGAGAGTGCCCGGAAAGTGTTGCCGGAAAATAGTAAATATTGGAAATCCCTGAACGGAGATTGGCAGTTTTATTGGGCTCCTGCTCCTGAAATGCGTCCGAAAGAGTTTTATCAGCCCGAATTTGATGTAAGTTCCTGGGATTTGATTTCTGTGCCTTCCAATTGGAATGTTTATGGAATTCAGAAAAATGGAAGCCGGAAGTACGGCACACCTGTTTATGTGAACCAATCTGTAATCTTCGTACAGCATGTAGAAATCGGTGACTGGAAAAATGGCGTGATGCGTACCCCGCCAACCCATTGGACTACTTATAAGCACCGTAACGAGGTTGGCTCTTATCGTCGTGAGTTTGATATTCCGGAGGATTGGAAGGAACGTGAAGTATTCATTAATTTTGATGGCGTAGATTCTTTCTTCTATCTTTGGATTAACGGTCACTATATAGGTTTCTCCAAAAATTCCCGTAATACGGCCAGTTTTAATATTACTCCTTACTTGCGGAAAGGCAAAAACGTAGTCGCTGCCGAAGTGTATCGCAATTCTGACGGTTCATTTCTGGAAGCTCAGGATATGTTTCGTCTTCCGGGCATTTTTCGCACAGTATCTTTGCATGCAGTGCCGAAGGTGCACATCCGTGATTTGGTAGTTATTCCCGACTTGGACAAAAACTTTTCGGATGGCTCTTTGACGATTAAGGCGGAAATCCGTAATCTTGATAAGAAGCTGGCTAAGGACTATAAGGTTTATTATTCACTATATGCCAATAAACTCTATTCTGACGAGAATACATTGGTCGACAACCTGCTGTCAACAGTTGTAAAAGAAGTTGTGCCGGGAGAATCGGCAGATGTACAAACTGTATTTCAAGTGAAAGCACCCCGGAAATGGTCGGCCGAATTTCCCTATTGCTATACATTGGTAGCAGAATTGAAAGACAAAAAGAACCGGACGGTAGAAACGGTTTCGACTATCGTCGGCTTTCGTAAAGTGGAAATCAGGGATACACCGGCTTCGGAGGATGAGTTTGGGCTGGCAGGACGCTATTACTATGTGAACGGTAAGACCGTAAAGTTGAAAGGCGTTAATCGTCATGAATCCACTCCGTCTACCGGGCATACTGTTTCGCGGGAGATAATGGAAAAGGAGATTATGCTGATGAAGCGGGCCAATATTAATCATGTACGGAATTCCCATTATCCGGCTGACCCTTATTGGTATCATCTCTGCAATAAATACGGAATTTACCTGGAGGATGAGGCTAATCTGGAGTCACATGAATTCCGCTATGAAGAAGCTTCTCTTTCTCATCCGATAGAATGGGAGAAAGCGCATATTGCGCGTGTAATGGAGATGGTACATAGCAATGTTAATAATCCGTCTATTGTGATTTGGTCGTTAGGCAATGAGGGAGGGCCGGGAAATAATTTTGTTGCCGCCTATGAGGCGTTGAAGAAATTCGACACTTCGCGTCCCGTTCAGTATGAACGAAATAATGATATAGTCGATATGGGTTCCAATCAATATCCTTCTGTAGATTGGGTCAGTGGGGCGGCACAAGGAAAGTATGATATAAAATATCCGTTTCATATTTCCGAATATGCACATTCAATGGGGAATGCCTGTGGTAATCTTGCTGATTATTGGGAAGCGATTGAATCCACTAATTATCTGTGTGGAGGAGCTATCTGGGATTGGGTAGACCAGTCTCTATACAATTATGACCCGGCTACCGGAACCCGTTACTTGGCTTATGGCGGTGATTTTGGAGATGTGCCGAATGACGGGCAATTTGTTATGAATGGAATCATGTTCGGTGATTTGGAGCCAAAGCCTCAATATTACGAAGTAAAGAAAGTATATCAGCATATAGGGGTGAAAGCTGTTGATATAGAAAAAGGAATATTAGAGGTCTTCAATAAATACTATTTTAAGGATCTTGTAGATTATCTGGTGAAATATTCACTTTATGAGAATGGGAAAGAAATAAAATCAGACATTGTAGCCTTGGGAAGTGTAGCTCCGCGGACGAGGAAGCTTGTCACCGTCCCATATATGAATCAATCCCTGTCCGGACAATCAGAATATTTCTTGAAAATCCAATTCTGTTTGAAGGAAAAGATGCCTTGGGCGGATAAAGATTATGTGGTAGCGGAAGAACAACTTCTGATAAAGGAAGCCGATAGCCGCCCGGCGATAAGCGAGGTAGCTTCATCCGGAAATAATTTGGAACTTTCCGGTATAAAGCAGGGAGAGAATATTGTATCTGTCAAAGGAACCGGATTTGAAGTAACGTTCGACAAATCCACCGGAAGTATTCATAGCTTGAAATATAATGGCGAATTTATCATAACAGAAAGGAACGGCCCTGAATTAAATGCTTTGAGAGCTTTTGTCAATAATGACAATTGGTTCTTTTCCTCTTGGTTTGATAACGGACTGCATAATCTTCGGCATAAGGCAATCAGCCATTATATACAAGCGCAGGAAAATGGTTCGGTCATATTATCTTTTACGGTAGAGTCTCAAGCACCTAACGGTGCGTTTATCAGTGGAGGCATGTATTCCGGCAAGAACCGGATTGAGGAGCGTCCCGACAGGTCTTTCGAAAGTGATGACTTTAAATTTGTAACCAATCAGATATGGACAGTCTATCAAGACGGCTCTATTGAGTTGGAAGCCAGTATAACTTCCAATCGTCCGAATTTGGCTTTGCCGCGCTTGGGCTATGTGATGAAAATTCCCCCGAAATTTGGAGATTTCACCTATTATGGTCGTGGCCCTATTGATAATTATTCCGACCGTAAGAGCAGCCAGTTTATAGAAATACATAAAAATAAGGTTGCCAATGAATTTATAAATTTTCCCAAACCGCAAAATATGGGTAACCATGAAGATGTCCGTTGGTGTGCATTGACTGATTCGCAACATAAAGGCGCTGTTTTTATTGCTACCGGCCGGTTGTCTGTTTCTGCTTTGCCTTACTCGTCTTTGGATATGATTCTGGCATCCCACCCGTATCAACTACCTGCAGCAGGTGATACGTATTTATATCTGGATTGTGCCGTAACAGGATTAGGGGGAAATAGCTGCGGTCCGATTCCTTTGGCAAAAGACTGCGTGTATGCCGGGCATCATAATATGGGATTCATCATACGCCCGTCGGGTACGGATTTATCTGCTATCGCTGCAGTCGAACCTTCAGGAGAACTTCCCCTGTCCATAACTCGTGACCGTGTCGGAACAGTGGAGATCACTTCCGGGCAGAAAGCGGCCACTATTCAATATACGGTGAATGGAGGAAAAACTCAGGAATATAAAGCACCGATACCTTTACGTACTGGCGGAATCATTTCAGCCTGGTATAAACATGCTCCCATGATAAGAAGCAATGCGACATTCATAAAACTGGAGAGTATTCCAATGTATGTAATCTATGCCAGCAGCCAGGAATCGGGTGAAGGCAATGCTTCTCATCTTGTGGATGGTGACCCTAACACTATCTGGCATACAATGTACTCTGTCACAGTTGCCAAACATCCTCATTGGGTAGATTTGGATGCAGGTGAAATTAAGGAAATAAAGGGCTTTACGTACCTGCCACGTCACGATGTCGATAACGGGAATGTAAAGGATTATACAGTTCATGTCAGCTTGGACGGTAAACACTGGGGAGACCCTGTTCAGACAGGAACTTTTGAGAATAATCTCAATGAGAAGAAAGTATTGTTCGCAGAGCCTGTAAAGGTCCGTTATATACGTTTTACAGCATTAAGTGAACAACGGGGGCAAGATTATGCATCCGGAGCTGAAATTACAATTTTGGAGAATTGACTCCGGATAACCAATGAATTATTCTAACCTATTATTATATAACCTCGCCTTTTAAGGCATTTTGAAAAAAGTGAAACATGAAAAGTACATTTAGATTTTTAACAGTCACTGCTGCATTGTGTGCAGCAGTGGCTACCACCGGTTTCGCACAGAGTTTTGTGCATGAAACGTCCGATGGCTATGTATGGCCTACGGAACCTGCTGTCTTGCAGAACCTTGATAAATGGCAGGATCAGAAATTCGGCGTTATTTTCCATTGGGGAATATATTCGGAGCCTGGCATCATGGAATCCTGGACGCTTAGCTCGGAAGATCGTGAATGGATTTCCCGTCCTGATAATATGGCATATGATGATTACAAAAAATGGTATTGGGGATTGAAAGATTCGTTCAATCCGACTCAGTTTGACCCGGAACGTTGGGCTGAAATTATGGAAGATGCAGGGATGAAGTATGTTGTATTTACAACAAAGCATCATGACGGTTTTTGTATGTACGACAGTAAAGAAACTGATTTTACCATTGCTAAGGGAGCCTTCAAGGATAATCCTTTGAAAGACGTTACACGTCACGTCTGGGATGCTTTTCGTAAGAAAAACTTTATGATTGGAGCCTACTTCTCCAAGCCGGACTGGCATTGTGAGGATTATTGGTGTCCATATTGGGCAACACCGGACCGGAATGTGAATTATGATATTAAGAGGTATCCAGAACGTTGGAAGAGATTCTGTAATTATACTGCACGTCAGATAAATGAATTGATGACAAACTATGGGCATGTTGATATTTTATGGTTGGACGGCGGTTGGGTATGTGCCCCGGAACAGGACATCCATATGGATGAAATAGCAGATAATGCGCGTCGTACGCAACCGCATTTATTGGTTGTGGACAGGACTATACAAGGGCGGAATGAGAATTATCGTACTCCCGAACAATCCCTTTTGGAAAAGCAAAGCCTGTCTCCATGGGAAACTTGCATGACATTGACAAACCACTGGAGTTATGTCGAAGGCTCTCCATGTAAATCTGCCAACACAATTATTGCTACATTGGTAGAAACTGTGGCAAAGGGCGGAAATCTCCTTTTGGGAGTCGGCCCTACCGGGAAAGGAACTATTGATAGTGAAATAGTAGATCGTCTTCATCAGATAGGAACATGGCTGCATGTGAATGGTGAAGCTATTTATGGTACACGTCCAACACCCGTTTTTCATGATGGAAATACCTGGTTTACTGCCGCCAAGAATGGCAAGACCCGTTATGCAGTTTATTTGCTGCCGGAAAATGGACAGTTGCCTGAAACTATTGAATGGACAGGAAATCTGCCAAAAGGTAAAATGACTCTTCTGCAGAATGGGCAAAAAGTGAAATACAGTATTGAAGGTGAGAAAGTAAAAGTGGCATTGCCGAAAGGAGTCAGGAAAGAATCACTGGCTATTGCCTTTACTCCTGCAAAATGATGTGACTGAGGGACAAATAAGGAATATTATAAATAAATCGGTGGAGAGAATTCTTTTTCTCCGCCGTTTTTTATTGTTAGCAGGAGAAGAACACATATTGTTTTATTTTGAATAAATCTATCTAAAGTATTTTTGCAGACTTTCCGTCAATCTGCGGATAGCTGTTGTCATATGCGTGTTGACAGTCCTTTCGGATATGTCCAGTGCTTCACTGATTTGTTTATAGCTCATATATTCTTCCTTTGCCATACAATAGACGATTCTGGTTTTTTCTGGTAGTTGCCGGATAGCTTCCTGCATGTTTTCTTCCATATCTTTTTTCAGCAGTTTTTCTTCCGGTGTAAGTTCGTTTCCTGCTATCTCTATTGTAAACTGGTCAATGGAGCTTAGGTTATCTTGACGATTTTTCTCTAAAAATGTGATTGCATGATTCTTGACCGTTATAAATAAATAAGAATCCCAGTCTTTCACATTTTTCAGATTCTCACGTTTATTCCATAAAGTAAGAAAAACCTCAGACAATACATCTTCAGCTGATAAGGTTGATTGAACGAAATAAACTGCAATTGAATAGCATTTCTTAAAGTACCGCTTATACATCTTTTCAAAACAGGAAGCATTTCCTTCACTGATTTGTCGTAATAGATAAGTTATGTCATCTTTCTCTTGAGACATGGCTAACTAATTGGTTATAAAATGATTAAAATCGATTTGTTGATATGTAGAAGCATCTATTAACAAAATTTATTTGCAAAAATAGCTTTTTATTTGATTATAACTACGTATTTTGAATTTTATTTCTGTCTTTATATATAGAAGCGCTTTATAATATTTATAAGAAGATGAAAGAGAATAGTAATATATGGGACTTACTTGCCAAGAGAACTGATCATTCCCTGAGCAAAGAAGAGGAAGAAGCATTGGAACGGCTGTTGGAGGAAGATGCCTCGTTGCACCGTGCTTCCCGGTTAGTGGATGAATCACAGGTGAAAATGGATACTCATTTGCTTGAGGAAACAATGAACCGGACTTGGGATAAGGTTGAAACCGGCATGAAAACAGAAAAGAAACATCGTTCGATGTTGCTCATCCGTCGTTATGCTGCTGCGGCTTGTATTGCTACTTTATTCATCTTGGGAGGACTTCTGGGTTATCAGACATGGAGTAAACCGGATATGTTGATTGTGATGAACCAGGGAAAAGAAGCTTTGCTTTTTACACTTCCCGACAATTCAAAAGTTTGGCTGGGTGGCGGTTCCAGATTGAAATATCCGGATAAGCTGTCAGCCCGCGGTCGGGAGGTATATTTGGAAGGGGAAGCATTTTTTGATGTGAAGAAAGATAATGGAAGAACCTTTCAGGTAATAACTGATGTAGTGGAAGTAACGGTGTTGGGTACCCGTTTCGATGTGAAGGTATCGAAGTCGGAAAAGATGGCGGAAGTTGTACTCGAATCCGGTTCTGTCCAATTGAACGAATGTAATGAAACAGGTGAAGGAGTGATTTTGCGGCCGGGTGAGATGGGACGTGTCAGGCAGCAGTCCGGTATTGAGGTGCATCATGTGGATTTGCAGCTTTATACTACCTGGAAAGATAAATATATGAATATAGAGTCTCAAAAGATGGAGAATGTCATGTTTATGTTAAGTAAACGCTATCATACGGAGATTCGTATTGAAGGTGATGATTTGAAAGAAGAAATATTTTCGGGACGTTTTGATATAGAACAAACCTTGGATAATATTTTTGAGACAATCAGGCAGATGACTCCCATTCATTATCAGAAACAAGCGGACGGCACTTATCTAGTGACTCCAAAATAAGAAATAGGCAGCCTAATATATGATAATTTGAAAAAGAATTGCTAACCCTAAAAAGAAAAATGATGAACACTACCTGAGAATGAAAAAAGGACTGGAGAGTTCCCGTTCTCCAATCCTTTTGATTAAAATTAATCTCTATCCTATTATTAATTTTAAATTGCAAATTTATGAAAAATATTTCAATCCCAAAGGGAATGAAAGGCTTTATTTTGCCTTCTTCCTTTTTGGGGAAGAGGAGATTTTATGTCTGGCTAATACTGTTTTTACTACTTCTGATACCTGTCCAGATAAAAGCGCAGCAATCTGAATTGCTGACAATAAATGTGAGAAATGTGACATTGAAGCAGTTTGTGGAAGCTGTGCAAAATCAAAGCGAATATTCTTTTCTTTACAAAGATAATCAAGTCAAAGTGAATCGTCCTATTACGGTTTCTGCCAATAAACAATCGGTTAATGTTGTCTTGGAACAGGCCTTTAAAGGAAAAGGCGTTTCTTGGAAAGTGCAGGGAAAACAAATTCTGTTATTTCCGACAAAAGAGGAAGAGTCTGTAGCTGCCGGGAAATCCCGTACGGTGAAAGGTAATGTCACTACTACGACAGGGGAAGCAATTCCGGGGGCTAGTGTAAAGCAGTTGGGGGCTGCTACCGGTGTGATTACCGACCTTGATGGTTTTTATATGATTACGGTTCCTGGTAGTCAGACGGAGCTGGAATTCCGGTTTATGGGGTATGAATCCAAAACTGTAAAGGTTGGAAATCAGACAACAATCAATATTTCTCTGGAAGAGTCGACTTCTGCTTTGGAAGAAGTAGTGGTAGTTGGTTATGGCGCTCAGAAAAAAGTAACGATGACAGGTTCGGTGGCTTCGGTCAATATGGGGAGCCTGAAAACTCCGGTAGCCAATCTGAGTAATGCCCTGCAAGGAAAAGTTGCCGGTATTATTTCCGTGCAGTCCAGCGGAGAGCCGGGTTACGATAACTCTACGTTTACTATTCGTGGTATCAGTACATTCACGGGAAACACTTCGCCGTTAGTGATTGTGGACGGAGTGCAGCGTGATGACGTGAACTCCACTTATGGCGGTGCTTACAACAATATCGATCCGGAAGATATTGTAAGCATTTCATTATTGAAAGACGCTTCCGCCACTGCTGTATATGGTGCCAAGGGTGCCAATGGAGTAATGATTATTACAACGAAACGTGGTTCGGTAGGCAAACCAAAAATATCTATTAAAGCCGAGACCGGTTTCACCACCTTTACGAAAGTACCCAGTATGCTGGACGGTGTCGGTTATATGCAACTCTATAACGAAGCCCGTCGTAACTCAGGCCAGAGTGAGGTTTATAGCCGAGGAGATATCCTGAAGACACAAACAGGACTGGATCCTTACCTCTACCCGAATGTAGACTGGATTGGTACCGTTTATAAAGATATGTCTTCCGTATCCAATGTCAATCTGAATATCAGTGGTGGTAGTGAACTGGTGCGCTATTACCTGTCCGCTTCTTTCTACAATCAGGGCGGGCAATATAATGTAAAGCACGAAAATGGTTTCAATCCGAACCTGGATTACAAGCGTTATGATTTTCGTAGTAACATTGACGTGAATATTACTAAATCTACACTTCTGCAGATGAACCTGGCAGCCATGATGGTAGATTCACGTTATCCGGGCGTTTCCGCAGCCAGAATCTGGTATGAAGCTTATGCAGCTTCTCCCGTAGCTTTCCCGATACGTTATCCGGACGGACGTTGGGCTGGACCGCCCGCCAACGCCGGCGTCAACCCGATGGACTTACTCCAGAACTCTGGATATTCGGATACGTTCCGCCCTGCTTTGCAGTCGGTGTTTACGTTGAACCAGAAGTTGGACTTCATTACAAAAGGCCTTTCGGCTTATGTCCGCTTCTCGTTCGACAGTTATAGTGAATTCAATAATAAACGTACTGGTAGCGTAGACTTGTGGTATACTAACCAACGTGATGCCAACGGAGAATTAATATTCAACAAACCCATAAGGGAAGGCTCGAATGAATTGTGGTATGAACACAGTGATACGGGCGAACGTGTGGTGTATACAGAAGCTAACCTGGCCTATGATCATAACTTCGGTGACCATAGCGTGAGTGGTATGTTACTCTATAATATGCGTAATCGTATGGTGGCTACTGCCGGCTCTGCTATAGGTGCCATTCCGTATCGTAATCAGGCCATTGCCGGTCGTTTGAGCTATGGCTGGAAAGACCGTTACCTGGCAGAAGTCAATGCCTCTTATACAGGTTCGGAAAATTTCGCTCCCAATCATCGTTTTGGCTTTTTCCCTGCTGCATCTTTGGGATGGGTCATCTCTAACGAACCATTCTTTAAGGGAGCTACCAGATATATTGATTTATTGAAACTGCGTGCGTCTTATGGTATTGTAGGTAATGACAATATTGGGGGGACAGGTGACCGTTTTGCCTATTTTACCCAGTATGGCGGTGGAAACAGTTATGGCTTCGGTCCCAACGGTAGTACTGTAGGTGGTATCAAAGAAACTTTGTTAGCTTCGGAAAGCCTGACTTGGGAAAAATCCTATAAAACCAATATCGGACTTGAAATGATGATAGGCGGAAAGTTCAATCTGACACTGGATTATTATAAGGAACGTCGTAAGGACATTTTGATTCAGCGTTCTTCTTTGCCTGCTATGTCGGGTTTCGGTAGTGCCGCGATTTATGCTAATATGGGTGAGATGGATAATCAGGGTATTGACGCTAATATTGAATATCAGACAAGCATTGCTCAAAAAGTAGGTTTACGCGTTTTTGGTAACGCTACCTATAGTAAGAATAAGATTGTATTCAAGGATGAACCCCAAATGAAATATGCTTATCAGAAAGGTGAGGGTACTAGTTACGGTGAATTTTATGGATATGTAGCTGAAGGTTATTTCCAAAGTTATGAGGAAATCGAGAAAAGTCCGAAACAATTGCGTGAATTGGCGCCGGGTGATATCAAATACAAAGACTTGAACGGTGACGGTGTTATTGACCCGAACGATCAATGTTATTTGGGAAAATCCAATTTCCCGTCATGGTCATATGGATTCGGTGTTAATGTCAATTATCACAATTTTGACCTTGCGCTCTTTTTCCAGGGAGTGGCTGATGTCTCTTTAATGGCTAATGGAGCTTATATAGATACTGGTGGTGGTAATTGGGGAGCCAATGGTGTAGGTATTGTACCTTTCGCTGGTATGGGAGCGAATCCGACAAATATAATCTCCAAGGCGCTCGACCGTTGGACAGAGGATAATCCTCGTGCTGATGCCTGGTATCCGCGTATAACTATGGGTGCCAGTACTTCGGACAACAACTATGTCAGCAGCACTCACTGGTTGAAAAATGGAAATTACTTGCGTCTGAAGCAAGCCTCTTTAGGTTATACGCTTGAGAATAAGGCTTTGGCGGCTAAAGGGATCGATTATCTCTATTTTTACCTGTCGGGTCAAAACTTGCTGACTTTCTCCAAATTTAAACTATGGGATCCGGAATTGGGTTCGAACGGCGCTAAGTATCCGTTGTCACGTATGGTGACACTTGGGATGAGAGTTGCATTTTAACTAATAAAACGATAAGAACAATGAAAAATATAATAAACAGGTTATTGACCATTGGGTTGTTTTCCGTTGCTGCATTGGGAATGCTGTCGTCATGCGATTATCTGGACCAGCAGCCGGAGAACCTGAAAACAACGGATAAAATCTGGCAGACACGCTCTGATGTAGAAGCATATTTGTACAATGTGTACGGATATATAGAACGTAATACGGATGACCCGACGACTTTGGGCTTCTCGGATGAAACGTCTTGTGTACTTTCCGGTGCCTTTGTCCGTAAGATGGTAGAAGGAAACTATGGCCCCGGTGACAATGCTCAGGACCGTTGGGGGCACTACTATCAGGGAATCCAGAAAGCGCTGACTTTTGAAGCCAATATTGACCGTGTACCGGACAACATTGTAAGTGTGGATTTAAAGAACCAGTATAAAGCGGAATCACGTTTTCTCCGTGGATGGTTTTATTGGAACCTGCTCCGTTTGTACGGACCATTTGTGATTTGCGAGAAACCCGCAGAATTGGATGAGGACTTTAACAAGTATGCCCGTACTCCTTTTGACCAATGTGTGGAATATATTTGTGGCTTGATGGAGTCTACTTATGGCATTCTTCCCGTTGTTTGGGCTTCTAATGCCAACTTGGGACGCCCGACTGAAGGGGCTGCCAAAGCCGTTATTTCACAAGTGCGTCTTCTGGCTGCCAGTGAATTGTGGAATGGTAGCGAAGCGGAAGCTCCCCGCTATAAAGATTTCAAAGACAAGGACGGACAACTATTGGCTCCGCAAACCTACGACCCGCGCAAATGGGAACTTGCAGCCGATGCTGCGAAAGACGTGATTGATTTGGGCATTTATCATCTTTATCGCAATACGGAAAGTGGTGACAAAAACTTTGACCCCTATCTATCTTGTCGTGAACTCTTTATGAACGGTACGCATGCCGAAGTGATTTTCGCTACTCATATGGCGGGTGATAATTGGTTATATGGACATGATATACGTTGTACTCCAGGCTCAAAAGGCTTCTGTATGTCGAACGCCACCCAGAATATTGTAGATGCCTTTCTGACTGCTGACGGATATGATATTAATGACGATGATTCTTACACGGAATCCGGATTTGTCCAGAATGACGACCCCCGCCATTTCGGTTCTGTTCGTAATGAAATCGAGCGTGGTTACCGGCGAGGAGAGCATAATATGTATGTCAATCGTGAACCTCGTTTTTATGCTTTTGTGCATTATAATGCCCGCCCTGTATTGTCGGCAATTTCTGCAGACGATTACAATCATTTTTCTTCTGCAGCCAACCAGGATGGATTCGGAAGGGCTGAGTATTATCTTACCGGACAGTCCGGCGCAACAGGAAGTCGAGTGGATTTTACCGGATACAATGTAGCGAAAAGAGTTAGTACAACTTCAAGTATCAGAAATGATCAGGCTTCCTATCGCCCGTATATCCACATCCGCTATGCGGAGATTCTACTGAATTATATTGAAGCGTTGAACGAATACAATCCGGGACATTCGGATATTCTCTCTTATTTTCAGGAAATCCGGAGTCGTGCAGGTATTACCAATCCGTTGACGCGCCTTTATCCTGAAGCTGTCGGCAATAAGGCGGAGATGCGGAAGTGGATTCTTCGTGAACGCCAGATTGAGTTGTCTTTTGAAGGCGACCGTTTTTGGACACTTCAGCGCCGTTTGCTGTTCGAAAAAGAAGAGAACCGTAAGATTTACAGTATGAATGTTCAGGCAAATGATGGCGGGCAGGGATTCCAGTTTGAAGGTTTCTACGAGCGGAAATTGTTCCAGACGCGCTACTGGGATAATAAAATGTATCTGTATCCTATTTTGCAGTCCGAGATAGACCGTAACCGTGCGTTGGTGCAGAATCCGGGCTGGGGCCAGTAATTTTTCCAAAACATAATTCTAATAGAACGAGAAATGAAGAAAATTTCATATTATATATATATGGTTGTTGTTTTAACAACAGCCATATTCACTGGTTGCGACGATGAAGATACATCTGAATCGCTTTTTACGGGTGAACTGAATATATTTGACTTTGCTCCAACTACCGGAAAAGGAGGTACGCAGTTGCTGATTAACGGCGAACAGTTTGGCTTGGATGCAAGCGCTGTGAGCGTGAGTATCAATGGAGTGGAATTAGCAATTTTGCAGTCGAACGAAGAGCAGTTATTGGTCGAAGTGCCGGATAATGAGGTCGCGGATAATGCACTGTTAACGGTGGCTATAGGTGGCAAGACCGTACAGTCGAAAGCTAAATTCACTTTCCAGAAAGCTGCACTTGCCAGTTATTCTCCTTCTATGGGTAAGATCGGTACGAAGGTAAGTATCTATATTTCAAACTTACCTCAAGAAATTGTGAATCCTACCGCTACTTATAAAGGTGTGGAAGCTGCTTGCGTATTTGATGCAGAAAAAGCGTGTTTCGTGGTGACAATCCCTGAACTGGCAGAAGAAGGGACTTTCCCTATTCTCCTTGGTTTTAATGGTAGAACATTTTCTGTAGACTTCACATATGATGATGCGCCTATTTTTGAACGTACAATAACTACATTGCCGGGCAGCGATGTGCTTTCGATCAGAAGTTCTATTTGGGAAGGAGCGGATGCTAGCCGGTTTGGTAGTATCGCTGTTGATGATAACGGCAATGTGTATGTGGGTGAACTTGGTAATGTGTGCATTACTAAGATTACACCGGACGGTCAGTTGAGCAGGGCAGCCGGTCAGGGTAATTCTAATCCGGATTGGGATATAAATTGGCGGTATACAGAAGGAGGATCTTATAATGCAGATATTCGTCCCGCAGATATAAAGGTGGATAGCAAAGGAAACATCTATGCCTGTGATAACTGGATTGGTGCTTCCGCATTCTTTGAACCGGACGGCAAGGCACATTTCTTGGGAAATCCCCGCTCTATTACCATTGCTATTGATGAAAAGCACAATCGTTTTTATTGTAGAAATGATAATTGCCTCTTTATGAAAGATTTGGATGATTATGGCACGAGCGTGAAAAGTCCTGGTGATTGGCTTTATGATGTATGGGATATCGGAGGAATGGATGTAGATAAGAATACAGGCGATCTCTATGCCGTCAAGAATAGTTCCAACCAGATCATCCGATTCCCTTATACTGAAGCGGGTCTGGGGGCTCCGGAAGTTGTGGCAGGTTCAGGTATATTCGGAAATAGTGATGGTCCCCGCTTGGAAGCCACTTTTGCTTCTCCTTGGGGAATTGCGGTTACGCCGGACGGCAATATCTTGGTAGCAGGAAATGGCACCAGGGTTTATGAAGACGGACTGCGCTCCCATATCGACCAAAGTATCCGTTATATAGATATGAAGACCGGAATGGTAACAACTTTTGCGGGTTCTGCAACTTCCGGCAATGAGGACGGTATGTTGACTTTGCCGGCATATGCGGGAATCAGTTCTGCCGAAGAGACATTACCGGCTTCGTTTGGTGCGCCTTCTGCCGTATGTGTAGGTAAGGACGGCACAGTATATGTGTTGGATAGGCTGAATAACTGTGTGAAGAAGATTACGACTGTTGAAAAATAACAAACCTTATGAAAACAAATTTTATTCACTATATTGCTCTAATCCTGTTGGTATGTAGCGCAGGACTACTGGGCAGTTGTAAAGATGATGACGGGCATAATGCAGGAAGTCCCGTAATTGTAAATCGTTTCTACCCCACAAGCGGTAGTGCGGGAACTGAAATTCTTATTACCGGTAAGAATTTCACGACCAATGTTGATGAAGTCTCCGTAATGGTAGGCAATATACCTTTGACGGTAATGGGTTGTGACATGAATAATATTATGGCTATAGTTCCTGCCCGTATGGGCGACGGACAGTTGAAGGTTTCGATTGCCGGACGTGAGCCTGTCTCCACTATTGAAAGCTTTGTTTATTCATTTGCAGCGAATGTCTCTACGTTTGCGGGAAATGGTGACGCCGGTTATCAGGATGGTAAGGGGGCTGAGGTTATGCTTCATCTTGATGTGACTGAAGAGGATAATGTCAACTGGACATATGGTCCTTGGCAAAGAGGAAGTATCTGTGTGGACGATGATGGCAATGTATATGTAGGCGAGGCCGGAAATGTCTGCGTCCGTAAGATTACCCCGGATGGAACGGTTACTACTTTGGCCGGTTTTGCCGGTCAGAGAGGCGTGACGGATGGTACAGGCGTACAAGCGCGTTTCTCCACACTTTATGGAATGGACACAGATGCCGTCGGTAATGTTTATGTGACTGAAACAGCCAATAATACCATCCGTCAGATCACACCGGAAGGTGTGGTCACCACATTGGGCAATACGAGCAATCAGCCTTGGGCATTGGCGGTGGACAAACGGAACGGTGATATTTATTACACGCATCCGGCTACCGGTGTCTGGAAATTTAACCGGGATGGTGAGGATACACAGATTTGTGCCAATGAAAGTTCTCTTTTGTGTATGGGAATCGTTGTTGACAATGTAGGTGATATCTATGTGTCGGAAGCAGCCAACAATGGTGTGCACCGTATTGTGAAATGTACGCGTGGCGACACGTCATGGCAGCGCTCCGTGGTGGCTGGTAATACAGAACAAGCTTATGTGAACGGTTCGTTCAACGAAGCCCGTTTTTCTTTCCCCGGTGGTTTGGATATAGGTCCTGACGGAAATATTTATATTGCAGGTAACGGAGCTTATGGCGGCGATAGCAATAATGCAGACCAGAGTATCCGTGTACTGGACTTGCAAAACCAAGTAGTGCGTACCGTTGCTGGAAGCTCCTTGTCAGGATATAACGATGCCAATGGCTCTGCTGCAACGTTCAGCGGACCGGAAGATGTGGCTGTAGATAAGAACGGATTGATTTATGTACTTGACAGAAAGAATAATGTGGTAAGAAAGATTGTTTACGAGTAAACAGGAGAGGAACTGGCAAGGCTTGTATATAAGCAAGTCTTGCCAAACTATCCAATCATTTCTAATTTTGAAAAATGTAAACCCTATAATTCTGAAGAAACAATGAAAAAGAATTTTGTCCTATTAATGTGCTTTATTCTCGCAATGGGAATGGTTTCATGCGGTGACGATAAACTGGATGAAGCTATTGACACTGAACAAGGAGGCGATGGCGGAAAAGATGATGGTGATGACGGTAAAGAACCGGAGCCGGAAAAGGCTGTCAGTTGGTATGTTGCTCCAAATGGTAATGATTCGTCCAACGGAATGATTGCAACCCCGTTGAAATCTGTCACCAAGGCTTTGCAGAGAGCTAATCCCGGTGATACCGTATACTTGCGGGAAGGTGTGTATAATGAGCTTGTGACTCCTTCCAAGTCGGGTACGCGCCAAAAAAGAATCACTATTAAAGGTTACAAAAATGAAGTTGCCAAGATTGATGGTACAGGACTGAAAATAGAAGGATGGGGCAATGCATTGGTACAAATTAAAGATGTGAATTTTATCACAGTGGAAAACCTGCATATCTGCAATGCCATAAATACTGCCAAAAATGCCGACCCTGAAGGTATTCATATCACAGGGACATCAAACAATATTGAGATTCGCGGATGTGAAATTTATAATATCAAAAACACGTGTACACGGGCTGAACAAGATGCGAACAACGGTCTGGACGATTGGCGTAGTGCACATGCCATCCTGATCACTGGATTCCATACGACTCCTGTCAAGGACATCCTGATTGAGAAATGTGATATCCATGACATTCATAGCGGTACGAGCGAGACGTTCTCATTGGTGGGTAATGTGACGAACTTTACCATACAAGACAATGAAGTGCATGATGTGGAGAACATCGGTATTATCGTAGCGGGAGGAGAGAACTTGAATCCCAGTGGAGACGTATCTGTCAACTATGCACGTGATGGTGTAATCCGTCGTAATAAAATATATAGATGTACGCACCAGAACTCAATAGATTATTGGGGAGCGGAAGGCTATGGAGCCATTGGTATCTATATATGTGGTGGTGCACGTACTATTGTAGAACAGAACGAAGTATGGGGATGCGACCGCGCCATCGGCTTGGTGAGTGAAAGCGATGAATATTCCACTACGGATTGTATTGTGCGGAACAATATAATTTACAACAACTATCGTACGGGAATTTATATGGGCAACTATATCGGTTTCTTCAATGGAGTGAGCGGTACAAGAAACTGCTATATACTTAACAATACGCTTTATCACAACAATTTGGTATGTGGTTCATACAATGGCTGGAATAATGAAGAAGGTATCAAGGACAATGAAGACGGCAGCGAAGGCGAACTCCGTATGACGAAAAACTGTTACGACAACGTCATAGCGAACAACCTTGTATATGCGGTAACGGATAGAGATATTTTCGTCCGTAAATACACTACGAGCGGAACGGGAAATAAGATAAGTAACAATATCTATTATTCCGCCAATCCAAAAAATAAGCGTTGGATATGGGAAAATGTAGAATATACCTCATGGGAAGCTTATAAGGTAGCCAGTGGAGATAAAGGTTCCTTGTTTGATATAGACCCTCTGTTGGTCAATCCGAGCTTGAAGAGCCCTAATTTCCAGTTGAAAGCAGGTTCGCCGGCTGTCAACGCAGGCTTGTTCATCAGTTCATACTTCAATGGTACTGAGGATTTTGCAGGAAATGCACGTTATAGCGGTTCCTCTATCAGTATAGGAGCCTATCAATAAAGTTAAATCAGGTATTATTTCTATAGAGAAAACATGAAAAAATATATAAAAGCAATCTACTTTTTATTTATGGGAGCATTACTATGCGGATGCTCTAACCAGCCGGCTTCAGGATGGTATGTATCGCCCGGCGGTGATGACCTAGCGGAAGGCGGAAAGAATGCTCCGTTGAAGACAGTGGCTAAGGCATTGGAATATGCCTTGCCGGGAGACACCATCTTTTTGCGTGAAGGGGCATATCATGAGTTTGTCATTCCTACACGTTCGGGTGAACCGGGAAAAGCGATAACTATCAAAAGTTATCCCGGTGAGACAGCCAAGATTGACGGAACAGGTTTGAAGCTGGAAGGATGGTCAGCATTGGTGCAGTTGAGAGATATACAACACTTGACACTGGAAGACCTACATATATGCAATGCGGTGAATGCATCTCCCAATTCCGATCCGGAAGGGATACTTATTAATGGAAAATCAGGTGACATTACAATCCGCAACTGTAAAATATACAATATCAAGAGCGTGTGTCTGGATACGCACGGTAAGGGCGATTGGCGTAGTGCTCATGCTATCCTGGTGCTTGGTAACAATGACGAGACACCAATACGCAACCTTACGATTGAGCAGTGTGAGATTTTTGATATGCATACCGGAACGAGTGAATCGTTGACAATTGCCGGAAATGTTGACGGATTTGTTGTTCAGGACTGTGAAGTGCATGATGTGGAAAATATCGGAATCATTGTGGCTGGCGGTGACAATCTGAATCCGGGCGGAGACATTAAGGTAAATTATGCCCGCAACGGAGTTGTTCGCCGGAATAAAGTATATAGGTGTACTCATCAATACACCCCTGAATTTTGGGAGGTGATTTGTAATAATCCCGCTGCCTACGGGGCTATCGGCATTTATGTCTGTGGAGGGGCGAATACTGTCATTGAGCAAAACGAAGTATGGAAGTGCGACCGTGCCATTGGGCTGGTGAGTGAAAGCAATGAACTGTCCACAAAAGATTGTATCGTGCGCAATAACTTTGTGTACAACAACTACCGTACAGGCATATATATGGGAGACTATATAGGATATACCAATGGCGGAACTTCCGGGTGCCACGTTGTGAACAATACTTTGTATAACAATAATCTGGTAGGCGGCTCATTGAACGAGAACAATAATTCGGGACGAGTGAACGACGAAAAAGATAGTGAAGGAGAAATCCGCCTAACGGAAAACTGCACGAACAATGTAATAATGAATAACCTTATCTATGCACTGAGCGACCGGGATATATTCATACGTAAATATACGGCAACGGGAGACAGGAACGAAATAGGGTACAATCTTTATTTTTCTCCCCGGCAAAAGGTGCAGAAATGGTTCTGGGACGGAAAAGAATATACAGACTTCGCAGAGTGGCAGAAAGCCAGCGGAGACAAGCACTCCGTTTACAATGTAGACCCACAGTTGCAAAACTGGGAAACGGCTGAACCGGATTTGCACTTACTGTCCGAATCTCCGGCAAAGAATGCTGGTTTTGTCATGGCGGGCACAATCATCGGCGAGTATGATATAGATGGTGATAAACGTTTAGTAGACAATAAGATAAATATCGGTGCCGACCAGTAGATTATAAAAGAAACTTAAGTATATAAGTTATGAAGAAACTATTCCTATTGTTTACTTTACTTCTCGTAGTGATCAAAGGCTATGCAGATGTATTCGATGGCGTGCAGGGACTTGTGAGCCGCCGTGCGCCGTGGCTTGCCGGGCATATCCGTTTTGAAGCGGTTCCCTCGCCGAACGGTGATTGTTTCACCTTGCAAACTATCGAGAAGAATCTGGTAGTAAAAGCCACTAACGCAAACGCAGCAGCAGTCGGTGTCAATTGGTATCTGAAATACTATTGTCACCGAAGCATGTCTCATCTTGGTGACCAGCTCGCCCCCGTAACTGAGCTTCCGGTCGTAGAACAGCCAGTAACAGTCAAAACCTCTGCTATATATCGCTATGCATTAAACTATTGTACCTATAACTATACCATGAGCTTCTATACCTGGGATGACTGGCAATGGGAGCTTGATTGGATGGCGCTTAATGGTGTGAACCTGATGCTGGTAGCCAACGGCTCGGAAGCTGTATGGCAAAACGTGCTCAGACGGATGGACTATTCGGAAAAGGAGATAGCCGACTTCATCACCGGACCGGGTTATAATGCTTGGTGGCTGATGGGAAATATCGAAGGCTGGGGTGGCCCTATGCCCCAGTCGCAGATAGATAGCCGTAAGAAACTGGTTCAGAAAATGCTGGCGCGTATGAAATCGTTGGGCATCGAGCCTTTGATGCCTGGTTTTTATGGAATGGTGCCGAGTAACTTGAAGACCAAGAGCAAAGCTCATATTATCCCGCAAGGAAATTGGGGAGCTTTCACGCGTCCTGATATCCTTGATCCCACCGATCCTGAATTTGAACGTATCGCCGCCATTTTCTATGATGAGACACGTCGGCTGTACGGCTCGGATATCCGTTTCTTTTCCGGCGACCCGTTTCATGAGGGGGGAGCTACGGAAGGAGTATCTCTGGGAGATGCCGGACGGGCGATACAGAAAGTGATGCAGAAACACTTTCCCGGTTCCATCTGGGTGTTGCAAGGTTGGCAGGACAATCCCAAGCCCGGTTTGTTGGAGAAACTCGACAAAAAATATGTACTTGTTCAGGAATTGTTTGGTGAGAATACCAATAACTGGGAAACCCGTAAGGGATACGAAGGTACCCCTTTTATATGGGCCACTGTCACCAACTTCGGTGAGCGTCCGGGCATCAATGGGAAACTTCAACGTTTCGCTGATGAGGTTTACCGGGCTTCTCAAGGCGAATATTCGTCTTATATGAAAGGAGTCGGCATATTGCCCGAGGGGATAAATAATAATCCGGTTGCCTATGAACTCTTGCTTGAACTGGTATGGCATAAGGAACACGTAGACGTCGACCGCTGGATTGACGTATATATTACGGCACGTTATGGCAAGATTACCAATGAAGTCCGCGCTGCTTGGAAATTGATGTTGAAATCAATATACAGCAGTGAGGTAGGCTATCAGGAAGGCCCACCTGAAAATATTCTTTGCGCGCGTCCGTCACTGGAACTTAAATCGGTTTCCAGTTGGGGACGGTTGGCGAAGAAATATGACCTGGAGCTTTATAAGGAAGCTGCATTATTATTTGCCGGAGCATTGCCGGAGTTTCGGAATGTCCGTACATACCGTATTGATTTGATTCACTTCCTGCGTCAGGTGATAGCCAACGAAGCCGATCGAGTCTTTACTGATATGGTGGCAGGATACCAGGCGAAGGATACGAAGAAGTTCGAGAAGGAAGCGGATAAATTCCTCGCAATGATAGATACGGAAAACGAATTATTGTCTCAAGACCCTTTTTTCCGTCTCAGCACTTGGCAACAACAGGCGAAAGATGCAGGCGGCACTTCTGCCGAGAAAAGTAATAATCTCCATAACTTGATGATGTTGATAACTTATTGGGGAGAGCACGTGACCTTGGAGGATAACTTGCATGATTATGCTTACAAAGAGTGGGCGGGTATGATGAATACCTACTACAAGGAGCGTTGGATTGTATATTTCGACTATTTGCGGGCACAGCTTCGCGGCGAACAGGCAAAAGCTCCCGATTATTTCCATTGGGAGCGCGAGTGGGTAGAGAAAAATCTGAAGATGGCTGACGATGCGCCACGTATGTCACTGGAAGAGATTGTGAATAAAATAACCCTTCCGGCTGCCTGCTCATCATCGGATTTGGCGGAGCTTACCGACACGAAACCGATTAATGAGGCTGAATGGAAACAATGCAAATCGGACTATAACAGCGCATGGGGTTCGACCGATGTCCGTTATAGCCGCACGAATGTGCCGACAACGGACGTAATGGCTGCCCGCACTTGGAAAGGCACAGCTTGGAAAGGGGAAAAGGTCAATGCCCTGGCACTGCTCTGGACTACGCGCGACTGCATAAACATACGGGCGGAAGTCAGCGAACTGAAAGGTTCCGGCGGGGCAGTAATTCCGGCTTCTGCTATCCGGACGTATTTCCTGCGTTATGTCATGACCGACGAATTGAGCAAAGATGGCAAGACAGGCTGCGGGTATCGTACCAATCATGCGGAATTTGACTCTTCAATGGTAGCCGATGTCCTGGATATCAGAAAGAACTATAACATCAAGAGCCGTCATACGCAACCAGTATGGGTTAGCTGCCAGGTTCCTTCCGATACACCCTCGGGGACATACCGGGGCAAGCTGACCTTTCCGGACAGTTCCTTTGCCCCTTTGGATATAGAGTTGAAAGTGTCCGGCAGGCAACTGCCGCCTGCTGCCGAATGGGCTTTCCATCTTGACCTGTGGCAGAATCCTTATTCGGTGGCCCGTTATCATCAGGTTCCTCTATGGAGTAAAGAACACTTTGCAACCATGCGTTCCCTATTCCTGCCGTTGGCAAATGCCGGACAGAAATGCATTACGGCTTCTATTATGCACCAGCCTTGGGGTGGTCAGACGGAAGATCCGTTTGACTCAATGGTGATGCGTATGCGTCGGTTGGACGGAAGCTGGCAGTACAATTATGAGGTATTCGATCGGTGGGTGGAGTTTATGATGTCTCTGGGCATCGACCGTGAGATAAATTGTTATTCACTGATTCCTTGGAAATTGTCTTTCCGTTATTACGACCAGGCTTCCGACGGAATGAAATCGGTGAAAGCTGAAGTCGGAACCGCTGAATATCGTGATTATTGGCTTCCGTTCTTGAAAGACTTCGCCCGTCATCTGAAGGAGAAGGGATGGTTCGGAATAACGACTATTGCCATGGACGAGCGTCCCATGGAACAGATGCAGAAAGCTATTGCATTGATACGCGAAGCGGATTCTGACTATAAAGTGGCTCTTGCCGGTAATTATCACAACGAGTTTGAGAGCGATATATATGATTACAGCATAGCCTCCGGGCAGGTATTTCCGGCAGATGTGCTGGCAAAGCGGCGGGCGGAAGGAAAGAAAAGCACTTATTATACGTGCTGCACCGAGGCGCGTCCGAATATGTTTACTTTCTCACCTCCGGCCGAATCGAGCTGGCTTGCTTGGTATGCGGCTGCCGAAAACTTTGACGGGTATTTGCGTTGGGCATATAATAGTTGGGTGAAAGAACCGTTGCAGGACACCCGTTTCCGCACCTGGGCTGCAGGCGACTGCTTCCTGTTTTATCCGGGCGGACGTTCTTCCGTGCGGATGGAAAAGTTACTGGAAGGAATCCAGGATTTTGAGAAGGTACGTATCCTGAAAGCTGAATTTAAGAATCATCCTGCCAAGTTGAAACGGATTGAACAGATCTTGTCGGACTTCCGTTTGGAACGTCTGACAAATACCCCGGGGGAACAAATGGTGGACAAAGCCCGGAAAGCAATTAATAATTTTTGAGAAGAATGTGACTAAACTAATTTATTATAAGCAATAAGTATTATGAAAAAGATATTTTTCAGTTTGACAATGGTATTTGTGTTTATCGCCTTTGCAGCGTGTAAGCAAAAGAAAGGAGAGGCAGTTCAATCTATCGTGGTGGAAACGCCAGTACGTCCTGCCGGACAGGAGGACGTGATTCAGCTGATTGCTCCCAAAATTGATACGGTACGTGTCGGATTCATCGGACTGGGGATGCGCGGACCGGGAGCTGTCACCCGTTTCACACATATTCCGGGGACACAGGTTAAGGCTTTATGCGACATTCGCCAGGATTGTGTGGAAAAAGCGCAGAATATCCTGCGTGAAGCCGGTCTGCCGGAAGCTACCGCTTATTATGGAGATGAAAATTCATGGAAACAGTTATGTGATAGGGATGATATCGACCTTGTCTATGTGGCGACGGATTGGAGGCATCATGCCGAAATGGGTATTTATGCCATGGAACACGGAAAACATGTAGCCATTGAAGTACCCGCCGCTATGACATTGGAAGAAATATGGGCTCTCATCAATACTTCTGAAAAGACCCGTAAGCACTGTATGCAACTGGAAAACTGTGTGTATGATTTCTTTGAACTCACCACATTGAACATGGCTCAACGGGGCGTGTTTGGTGAGATTCTGCATGTCGAAGGAGCATATATTCACAATTTGGAAGATTACTGGTCGTCTTATTGGAATAATTGGCGTATGGACTACAATCGCAATAACCGCGGAGACATATATGCTACACACGGCATCGGTCCTGCCTGTCAATTGCTTGATATTCATCGGGGCGACCGTATGAAAACGCTGGTGTCGATGGATACAAAGGCCGTGAACGGTCCGGCATATATCCGGAAAACGACAGGCGAAGAAGTGAAAGACTTTCAGAATGGTGACCAGACTACTACCGTGATTCGTACCGAAAACGGTAAGACGATGCTTATCCAGCACAATGTGATGACTCCGCGTCCTTATAGCCGTATGTATCAGTTGGTCGGTACCGACGGATACGCCAGCAAATACCCGATTGAGGAATACTGCCTGCGTCCCGAGCAAGTGGATACGAACGTGGTGCTTAATCATGAGAACCTGAACGTTCATGGGGCTATGCCCGAGGAAGCGAAAGTGGCAATGATGAACGCATATAAACATCCTATCCATGTGGAACTGGAAGAGACAGCCAAGAAAGTCGGCGGTCATGGTGGCATGGATTATATCATGGATTATCGTTTGGTTTATTGTTTGCGCAATGGGTTGCCGCTGGATATGGATGTCTATGACTTGGCAGAATGGTGCTGCATGGCGGAGCTGACCCGTCTTTCTATTGAAAATAATTCGGCTCCGGTGGCAGTCCCCGATTTTACACGCGGCGGATGGAACAAGGTTTCTAAATATCAACATGCTTTTGTAAAATAAGAGGGGGATAGATGAATAAACAACGACTTTATAAAATTCTGCTTTGCTTGTTGATGCCGTTTTTTTCGGGGGGCTGTTTTTCTCCGAAAGAACGTATCAGGATAGATGAGGGAGCCTTTGTTGTCAATGGTAAGGACGTACAGTTGATTTGCGGGGAGATGCATTATCCCCGTATTCCTCACGAATATTGGCGCGACCGGTTGCAAAGAGCCCGTGCGATGGGACTGAACACCATTTCGGTTTATGTATTTTGGAATTTTCACGAGCGTCGGCCCGGTGAGTTTGACTTCAGCGGGCAGGCAGATGTTGCTGAGTTTGTCCGTCTGGCACAAGAAGAAGGATTGTATGTCATATTGCGTCCGGGCCCTTATGTATGTGCGGAGTGGGACTTTGGTGGTTATCCCTCTTGGCTGCTGAAAGAAAAGGATATGGTTTATCGCAGCAAGGACGCCCGTTTCCTCGAATATTGTGAACGGTACATCAAAGCGCTTGGTGAACAACTGGCTCCGCTGACTATCAATAACGGCGGGAATATACTGATGGTGCAGGTGGAAAACGAGTATGGCTCTTACGCGGCAGATAAGGAATATTTGGCTGCTCTCCGCGATATGATAAAGGATGCGGGATTCAATGTCCCGCTGTTTACTTGCGATGGTGGCGGTCAGGCTGAGGCCGGACATATCGACGGAGCGTTGCCGACATTGAACGGGGTGTTCAGCGAGGATATCTTTAAAATTGTGGATAAATATCATCTGGGCGGCCCGTATTTTGTCGCGGAATTTTATCCGGCATGGTTCGACGTATGGGGACAGCATCATTCGACGGTCGATTATAAGCGTCCGGCGGAGCAACTGGACTGGATGCTGGGACATGGTGTGTCCGTCAGTATGTATATGTTTCACGGAGGGACAAATTTCTGGTATACAAACGGGGCGAATACAGCCGGTGGCTACCGTCCGCAACCTACAAGCTATGATTATGATGCGCCTTTGGGCGAATGGGGAAACTGTTATCCGAAATATCACGCTTTCAGGGAAGTGATTCAGAAATATTTGCCCGAAGGAACGGTATTGCCCGATGTGCCTGCCGATAATCCTACAACGTCTTTTGCTGCGATTGAACTGAAAGAAAGTGCTCCCCTGAAATCTGCTTTCCACGAGACTACCAAATCGGAAAATGTGCTTTCAATGGAAGACCTGGGAGTTGATTTCGGTTATATACATTATCAGACTACTATCAACAAGGTAGGCAGGCAAAAGTTGATTATACAGGATTTGCGTGATTATGCTGTGATTTTGGTCAATGGAGATCAGGTGGCAAGCCTGGACCGTCGTTACAATCAGAATAATGTGACACTCAACATTCAGAAGGTTCCTGCCACGTTAGAGATATTGGTCGAAAACTCAGGTCGTGTCAATTATGGTCCTGATATACAGTTCAATCAGAAAGGTATTACGAACCAAGTGTTATGGGGGGATGAAAAGTTGACTGGATGGTCTGTTACTCCTTTGCCGCTTTATAAAGAAAAGGTGTCGGAAATGAACTTTGGTGGAAGTATTCAGGGGAAACCGGCTTTCCATAAGGGAATCTTTACCGTTCAGAAGAAAGGCGACTGTTTTGTTGACATGAGCCGGTGGGGAAAAGGTGCTGTCTGGGTAAATGGTAAATCGCTAGGACGTTTCTGGAATATTGGTCCTCAGCAAACTTTATATCTGCCTGCCCCGTGGTTGAAGGAGGGGGAGAATGAAATAGTAGTTTTTGAAATGGAAGATACCGGAAACCGTTCTTTGCAAGGGCTGCATCGTCCCATCCTCGACAGTTTGGGAATGGATAAGAATTACCAACAAGGGCAACGGCGTGCCGTTCAGGGAACTCCGATTCTTGAAAAGGGGGATATTGTCTTGGAAACTACCGTGCAGGAAGCCAATGGCTGGCAACAGTTTGAACTTCCTGTTGCCGCCACTCTTCGTCATTTTTGTGTTGAGACGCTTTCTTCCTATACTGATGACAACCAGACTTGTATCTCAGAGGTTGAATTGTTGGATGATAGGGGACAGACGATTGATAAGACAAAGTGGGAGGTGATCTATGTAAGTAGTGAACTGTCTGATAAGAATCTGGGAGTAGGAGAAAACTTGTATGACGGCGATGTCTCTTCATTCTGGCACACGGACCCAGTTGTCGATTCTACTCATCCTCATCAGATTATTATTGATATGAAAGAGATATATAAAGTCTCTGCCTTACGAGTGAAAGTGCGTGAGGGTTCATTTTTATCAGGAAAAGTAAAGGATATTCGTATATATGCCCGTCCGCAATTCTTTTTATTCCATCAATAGATTGTCGGATTAAATTATATCACATTTGCCCTTTTCCACGTTTTATCTCTTTGTTCATTGAGGTTGGCGTGCGGAAAGGGTAGATGTTTTGAGTTTATTTCCTTACAGGATCAGGGCGAACGCTCAATAAATCACACATTGTTTATTGATGGTTTCCTAATGACCTTTTTAGGGATGTTCCTTACTTTAAATTTCTTTATCTGTTCCTTCGGTTCAGTATTTCATAACCTTATTTTCATTACATTTGCATCCTTATTATTTATCACCTAACATCCTATCACATGACAATTCAAGCCTTTTCAGAGATTATACCCGACGTCAGAAACGAAAAGAATAAGATTTATCAGTCAAACGAACTAGTATTCATTTCCATCGTTTCTGTGATCTGTGGGGCTGACACGTGGAATGAAATAGAATCTTTTGCCAAGACACATGAGGATTACTTCAAAAAGCGTTTGCCCGGTTTGTTTTCCGTTCCCTCTCATGATACTCTTAGTCGTTTTTTCTCCATTTTGGATATTGAATGGTTTGAGGAATGTTTCAGGTTGTGGGTTGGCGACATTTGCCGCAGCATCCCCGGCGTTGTAGCCATTGATGGAAAAGCCGTTTGCAATAGTCAGTCAAAAACAGGCATGAAAAGCAAGCTATATATGGTCAGCGCCTGGTCTGTATCCAACGGTATATGTCTTGGTCAAAAGAAAGTAGAGGAAAAATCCAATGAAATAACAGCAATCCCAGAGCTTATTAAGCTGCTTGATATTGAGAACTGTATCATAACAATTGATGCTATAGGCTGTCAGAAATCAATAGCCAAACTTATCATCGAGAACAAGGCTGACTATATTTTATGCGCTAAAGATAACCAAGAGGCACTCAAAGAACGCATCAAGCTCAACCTTAGCGAAGACATGAGGTACTATTTATGTCATGCAAAAAGACACTTTGAGCAAAATGAAGGTCATGGCAGGAGTGAATATAGGGAGTGTGTGTGCATAGATGCAAAGAATCTGCAATGTTTTCTCAAAGGATGGACAGGAATCAAAACATTGGCGATGATAAATTCAATTAGAAAAATGGGAGACAAAGAACCTGTCTTGGAAACAAAGTACTATATATCCTCTTTGGAACCAGATCCCGTAACCATACTAAAATCCGTCAGGTCACATTGGGCGGTGGAAAACAACTTGCATTGGGTACTGGATGTCGGATTCAGAGAAGATGATGACAGAAAAACAGGTAATGCAGCTATTAACTTCTCCACCATATCAAAGTTAGCACTTATGCTTTTAAAACAGAGTGACATCAAACTAGGGATGGCAGGCAAGAGAAAAACATGTGGATGGGATGAGAAGAGCAGAGACAAAGTCATTGGAATAGAAAGAATAACAAATACTGTCAATAAATAGATGTAGAGTTTATTGAGCGTTTGCCCTGACCTTTCGTTGAATTCAAGTTCTACTGCAAATGATTTTTCATATTCATTTCTCATGTTCTCATAACACGCACAATAATCTTTTGTAAATCAATAATATAATACTATGAGAAATAAAAGATAAAGTGGTATTTCTCATAGTATTTCCCTCATTTCTCCT